>CAZFUH010000114.1:0-11560 GCA_964522235.1 uncultured Rhodanobacteraceae bacterium | reverse complement strand
GCCCTGACTTGCTGGCCACTTGATCCAAGGGAGCCGCGTCCGGGCTTCTGAGGCTTGGGTGCCGGACTTTTCCGATTATGGCTGAGTGCATGGTATGCAACATGCAGGCTATGAACACGATCGCACTCATAGCACGCGCACACGTCGCGAAACGTCGATGGTTGCGAACGGGGCCGCGACCTGGATCTGAAGCGCTGGGTCGCCGCCGAGCACGCCGTGACTGCCGCGCGCCTGTTGGCAGCCTGATCCGACTGGCAAGGGTGACCCTGGTCACCCTTCGGGCGATCGACCCCGTGCGGCTGGCGCTGACTGACATAAGCGTGACACGGAGCGGAACAGGCTGACCGGCGACTGTGGCGAGTCGGAGAAACTGTCGTCAATTCATCGGTTTATTGGTGGGCCGTGATGGATTCGAACCATCGACCAATGGATTAAAAGTCCACTGCTCTACCAGCTGAGCTAACGGCCCGTCATAGGCGGGAGGGCGATTCTAGCAGCCACGGCATTGGCGATCATCCCGGTTGATGATCGCGATAGCGGGTCGGGTCAGCGACCCCGGCCTCGGCGAAGCCCTGGGCGCGCAGACGGCAGGCATCGCAACGGCCACAGGCACGGCCCTGATCGTCGGCCTGGTAGCAGGAAACGGTCAGGCCGAAGTCGACGCCGAGGTCGATGCCGGCGCGGACGATGTCGGCTTTGCTCATCTCCATCAATGGCGCATGGACGCGCAGACGCGTTCCTTCGACACCGGCCTTGGTGGCGACATTGGCCAGGCGTTCGAACGCTTCGATGAAGGCCGGCCGGCAGTCCGGATAGCCGGAGTAGTCGACGGCATTGACGCCTACGTGCAGGTCGGCGGCGCCGATTACTTCGGCATAACCCAGGGCCAGGGCCAGGAAGACCGTGTTGCGCGCCGGTACATAGGTGACCGGAATGCCGGTGCTGGCGGCTTCCGGCACGGCGATGTCGTCGGTCAACGCCGAGCCGCCGATTGCCCGCAGGTCGAGCTGCAGGATCTTGTGTTCGGCGACGCCGAGCGCTTCGGCAACTTGTCGAGCGGCGGTCAGCTCGGCGGCGTGTCGCTGTCCATAGAGCACGCTCAGTGCGTGGCAGATGTGGCCCTGGGCGCGGGCCATGGCCAGGACGACGGCGGAGTCCATGCCTCCGGAAAGCAGGATTACGGCTCTTGCTGCCATGTCATTGCGCTTCGGCGAACGAGCGTGACGGACGGAGGGTGCCGTGCTCATGAGGGGAACAAGCGGCCTTGCGGCCGCCAAGCGCAGCAAGCTGCGCTCTACAGGAAAGGGGTCGCGGTGGGGGGCTATTGGCCATGGTATTGGAACCGGAGGTGGATCTCGGGCTGGAACACGGCTTCAAAGCCCGCATAGGGCAGCGGCGAGGCGCGCTGTACGGCCGCCTTCAGCGAAGTCAGAGTGGCCTTGTCGGCATCGCAGGACGCATCGAAACGGGTATGGACGACCTCGCCGCCGGGCTGTTGCAGCACGACCAGCTCGCAGTCCAGATTCGCGGCGCTGGCTGGCCGCAGCCAGTTTGTCTCGATGCTCTGACGGATCGCGGCGACGTAGCGTACTTGCAACTCCTCGACCGGGCTCGCCGGCACGGTCGCCGACAGCACGGCCAGACCACCAAGCAGCAGTGATCGCAGCGGCCGGAAGCGCCTCCGCCGCGACCGCTGCATCGGCACTGCGAACACCTGGGTCGCCGACGGCCGGCTCAACGCCGCGGTCGAAAGCGGTTGAAGAGGCGTCATCGCCCGCGCGCGTCCTGCCATAGGATCTTGTGAAGTTGAAGTTGAAAACGGACCGGCAGCCGGTCGGCGAGGATCCACTCGGCCAGCTCACGTGCCGGCTGCTGGTCCTGGCTCGGCGAGAACAAGACCTGGCAGCGTTCCGGCAGGCGGTGTTCGGCCACCCGGGCGACCGCCCAGTCGTAGTCGGCGCGATCGCAGATGACGAACTTGATCTGGTCGTGCGGCTGCAGATGCTCAAGGTTCGACCAAAGGTTGCGCGCCATCTCGGCCGAGGCCGGGGTCTTGAAGTCGACCACCTTGCGTACGCGCGGATCAACCGCGGCGATGTCGAGCGCGCCGGAGGTCTCCAGCGAGACCTCGTAGCCGGCATCGCACAGCCGCCGCAGCAGGATCAGGCAACGCTTCTGCGCCAGCGGTTCGCCGCCGGTGACGCAGACGTGCCTGGCGCCATGGCGGGCGACCTCGTCGAGGATCGACGGAATCGTCCACCACTCGCCGCCATGAAAGCTGTACGCGGTATCACAGTACACGCAACGCAACGGGCAGCCGGTCAGACGCACGAACACCGTCGGCCAGCCGACCGCGTCGGCCTCACCCTGCAGCGAGTGAAAGATCTCGGTGATACGTAGCCGTTCGAGGGAACGGCCGGATTCGGCCGTTGCCATCATTCGGCCTTATCGCTGTTCCAGTGCAAGCGCGCGCAGACGGCTTTGCGCCAGACGGGCGACGGTGGACTCGGGATAGCGATCGATGACCGCCTCCAGCGCCCGTTGAGCATCGCTGTACCGGCCCAGTTCGTACAGGCAGTAGCCAATCTTCAGCTCGGCATCGGCGGTCTTGTCGCCGTCAGGATAGCGCTCGACCAGGCTGCGAAAGGTTTCCAGCGCGGTCTCGTAGTTCTGCGTGACGTAGTGCGATTCACCCAGCCAGTACTGGGCATTGTCGGCCAGTTCGTGCTCGGGATGGTTGCGGATGAAGGCTGCGAACATCCGCGTCGAATCGGCGTAACGACCCTGCTTGAGGGCATCAAACGCGATCTGGTATTCGGCTTGCGGATCGCCGGCCATGGCAACGGGCGCAGAATCGATCACCGGCGCCGGCGGGCGTTGGATCGGCTCGCCGGTGTACGGATCCACCGGTACGGCATCCTCGAACACCAACTGATTCGGATCGGCCGGTCGTGGCGGTGCAGCGATCGGGGCGTCCAGAGGATCCAGGACCGCGCCACCGTCGCCTTCGCCGGACAGGCGCTGGATGCGCGAGTCCAGGTCGACGTACTGGTCACGCTGACGCTTCTTGAGATCTTCGATCTCGAAGCGTTGCTGCTCGACCAGATTGCGCAGTGACTGCAATTCCGACTGCATGTCCTGGATGCGGTTGAGCAGGTCCAGGCTGGCGCCGGCACCGGCCGGTTGGCTCTGTGCGGCCATCTGCTGTTCCAGCCGCGCCATGCGCTCAGCCAGACTCAGCCGGCCATCCTGGCCGAGCGCGGAGCCCGCGATGGCGGCCAGAACGGCCACCATCGGGAGCAGGTACCACTGCCGTGAAATCGTCACTTACTTGACCGTGTAGACGATCTCGACGCGACGGTTCTGGCTCCAGCAGGACTCGTCCGACAGCGTGCAGGTCGGACGCTCTTCGCCGTAGCTGACCACGGTGAGCTGGTTGCTGGAAGCGCCGGCGACCGACAATGCGTCACGGGCGGAATTGCCGCGGCGCTCGCCCAGGCCCAGGTTGTACTCACGGCTGCCGCGTTCGTCGGCATGGCCTTCGAGGGTGACGCGGGCTTGCGAGCGATTGCTGAGATAGCGGGCGTGGCAGCTGAGGATCTCCTGCGCCTCGGAGCGGACGTCGCTGCGATCGTAGTCGAAGTAGACGACGCGCTGACGCAGGCACGGGATGCGGTCCAGGGCCGACGGATCACTCCAGTCGTCACCGACCGGCGGCGTTTGCACGGGAGCGGGTCGCTCGGTCTCCGGCGGCGGCGGCGGTTCTTCATCACGGACCTGCTTCTTGCACGCGACCAAGCCTACGGCCAGGAGCGCGGCGATGGAAATGCGAATTGCGACGTTCATTGCGGTATTCCCCAAGTCAGAGATAGTTCGGGCCAATCAGGATAGTGAGTCAATACAGTTGCATTGCTTCAACGCTGGCGATATGGCGACCAAGCTGGTTCGCGCACGTCGCCGTCCGCCAATACCAGCCGCTGCCGAATCCTGCCATCGGCCGAAACCGAGTACAAAACCCCGCGCCCGCCTTCGCGTGACGCGTAGATCAGCATGCTGGCGTTCGGAGCGAAGCTGGGAGATTCGTCCATACGGCCGGGTGAGACCAGCTGATACAGACCGGAACCGCCTCGCGATCGGTCCAAAACCGCTATACGATACACATTTCCGGCGCCCTGCACCATGGCGAAACGCGTGCCATCGGGGGACACCGAGGCGCGCGCATTGTACTCACCCTGGGCGGTCAGACGAACGGCTTCGCCGCCGCTGGCAGGTATCTGATAGATCTGGGGTTTTCCGGCGCGATCGGAAGTGAAGATCACGCTGCGGCCGTCCGGCGTCCAATGCGGTTCGGTGTCGATCGCCCAGTGCCGCGTCAACTGGGTGGTCTGGCGGCTGGCCAGGTCCATGATGTGGATCTCCGGGTTGCCGGTACGCGACAGCGACAAGGCGAGCCTGCTGCCGTCGGGCGAGAACGCCGGCGCACTGTTGATTCCGGGCGAGGCCGAAACCACTTCGCGGCTGCCGGTTGCCAACTCCTGGATGTAGATCGCCGAGTTGCCGCGCTCGAACGAGACATAGGCCAGACGGCGGCCGTCCGGCGACCACGCTGGCGACATCAGCGGCTCGCGCGAACGCACGACCAGTTGCGGATTGTGACCATCGGAATCGGCGACCATCAGCGCGAATTCGATGTCCTGGCCGACGCCCTTGGCGGTGACATAGGCGATCCGGGTCCAGAACGCGCCGCGGACGCCAAAGATCTTCTCATAGACGGCATCGGCGATCTGATGTCCGATGCCGCGCAGCTCGGCCTCGCGCCCGGTGTACGCCGCCGCCGCGACGCGCTCCTGCTTGGCGACGTCGAACAGCTCGTACTCGACCCGGAAGCTGCCGGTGCCGGCATCGCTGATTCGCCCGATCACCAGGAAATCCTGACGCAACAGCCGCCAGGTCGCGAACTTGACCTCGTGCTCGCGCACCGGGAATTCGACGATGTCGCCACGCGGCAAGGTCCGGATCTGGCCGGTGCGATTGAAATTGCCGGCCACGACCTCGGCGATTTCGACGCTCGGCGGCAGACCAACGCCCTCGTGCGCGAACGGCACCACCGCGACCGGCAGCGCCGAGACGCTGCCGTCGATGATGTCGATCTCCAGGGCCTGGCCCCGAACCGGGCCGGCAAACAGGACAAATGGCGCGAGCAATGCAAGCAGATAGCGTTTCATTCGGGTCGTCGATCTAGGTCGGTAGCGGAACTGTACATGGCCGTCGACATCGGAGCACGGCGGCGGTCAGCGTGAGCACAGCATTGTCCATACCATGCCACCGGCTGGCTGAACGGGACGTCAGTCGCCATGCCGGAAGGTAAACTGGATCTCGCGCCGGAACACCGATTCGAAGCCGCTGTAGGGTAGCGGCTGGGCGCGCAGCACGGCAGCCTCGATCGAACGCCGGGTGATTTCGTCGGCATTGCACGGCGAAACGACGTTGGCACTGAGGACATCGCCGCCGGGAATCTGGATGATCCTGATCCTGCAGACCAGGCCCCGCGGAGCGGTCTCTGGGCGCAGCCAGTGCGAGGTCACCAGATTCTGGATCGCTGCGGCGTACTGTGCCTCCAGGCCGGTGTCCTGGCCGCCACTGCCCGCCTGTCGGGCACGTTCGGCCTCTTCGCGTTCGGCCGCTTCCTGCTCGGCCTGCTCGCGCTCGGCCTGTTCCAGCGCCTCCTGCTCGGCGCGCTCGCGCTCCTGCCGCTGCTGCTCTTCACGCTGGCGGCGCTGTTCTTCTTCCAGCCGGCGCTGCTCTTCCTGTTCGAGCAGGATCTGCTCGGCGCGGCGGCGCTGCTCCTCCTGTTCCCGCGCTTCCTGTTCGGCGCGCAACTGGGCCTCGCGGACGACGCGCTGCTGCTCGACCAGATCCTGAGCGCTCAGATCGGTCGCTGGCGGCTCCGGAGGGCGCGGCGGTGGTGGCGGCGTACGCGGCGGCCTCGGCGGCGCCGGACGTGGCGGCGCGAGATCGCCGATATCGACAAAGACCGCCTGGATCGGTTCGCCGGCTGCGCGCACCGGCTTGCTCGACTGCCACCAGAACAAGCCGCTGAACGCCAGCAGTCCGCACAACAGGTGCAGGCCTATGGAGTAGGCGAATGCGCGCACGCTGTCGGTCCGGCTGGTCACTATTCAACCGGCTCCGTCTTCGTGCCTGCGACGCCTTGGCGCCGCCCGGCGGTTGCGCTGCGATCGCATACGTACACGCTCGTCATCCGTCGTCACTCGTCGTTCGCCGGCTGGCTCATCAGGCCGACTTTGCCGACCTCGGCCTGTTGCAGCAGGGTCAGCACCTGATAGACGCTGCCATAGTCGACCCGGCCGTCGCCTCCGACCAGAACCGGAACCTGCGGATTGTTGCGGACGAAGGCGCCAATCTTCGCGACCAGGGTATCCGGGTCGACCACCTCGCGCGGCTCGCCGCCGAGGGTCAGAAACAGTTGATGATCGCGATCGATGGTCACCAGGACCGGCTCGCTGTCGACGTTCAATGCGCGCGCATCCGACTTCGGCAGTTCGATATCGACCCCGAGATTGAGCATCGGCGCGGTGATCATGAAGATGATCAGCAGGACCAAGGTCACGTCGATGTACGGCACGACGTTGATCTCGGCCTTCAGTGGCCTGCGCTTGCGGCGACTTGCCATGTCGGTCTCCGTATCGGTCTCAGCTGGCGTCGGAGCCGGCGTGGGCCTGGCGTTGCAGGATCGTCGACAGCTCGTCCTGGAAGGTCTCGTAGCGGCTGTTCAGACGCTCGACCTTGTTCTGGTAGCGGTTGTAGGCGATCACCGCGGGAATCGCCGCGAACAGGCCCATCGCGGTCGCGATCAAGGCCTCGGTGATGCCCGGCGCAACCATCGCGATCGTCGCTTCACGGACGTTGGCCAGACCATGGAACGCGATCATGATGCCCCAGACGGTGCCGAACAGACCGACGTACGGACTGGCCGAGCCGACCGTGGCGAGGAACTCCAGATTCTGCTCCAGGCGGTCGACCTCGCGCGTGACCACCGCTCGCATCGCGTGCTGGGCACCCTCGACCATGGTTCTGGGATCGGCGAACTTGCGCTGGCGCTGGCGGGCAAATTCACGAAAACCGGACTCGAAGATGCCGGACATGCCGGCAGCATCGCCTTGTTCGGCACTGATCTCGCGGTATAGCGCAGCCATCTCGGCGCCGGACCAGAAGCGCTCCTCGAAGGCATCGGCCTCGTCGATCGCCCGGCTCAGCATCAGCCGCTTGCGAAAGATCACGAACCAGGAAGCGACCGACGCCGCCATCAGCAGCAGCATCACGATCTTCACCGGGATGCTGGCATGCAGGATCAGCTCCAGCATATTCAGTTCATTGCTCATGCATTCAGGCTCTCAAGCAGGGCTTCGGGGATGGCTACGGGGCGGAATTCAGGGACACTGACACAGGCGACGCGGACCTGGGCACGGCTGAGCAGCACACCGTCGGCGGCACGGACGATGCGCTGCTCGGCGCGCAGGCTGGCCCGGCGCGCCTGCTGCAAAAACATCTGCACTTCGAGCAGGTCGTCCAGACGTGCCGGGGCGATCCAGTCCACGGCCATCGAACGGACCGCGAACGCGATCGCGTGCTCGGCCAGCAGCGCGTGCTGCGACAGGCCGCGGGAACGCACCCACTCGGTGCGGCAGCGTTCGTAGTAGCGCAGGTAACCGGCATGGTAGACGACGCCGCCGGTATCGGTGTCTTCGAAGTAGACCCGTACCGGCCAGGTGAAGTTGGGTTGTTCGGCAGTCATCCTGTGTCCTGTCTGGCCTATGCGATCCACTGCGATCAGTGCCCTGCGCCGCCCGCCTGAGCCGCTGCCCGGTGCCGTCGCCGTTCGCCAGCTGGCGAACGCGGCCGCTGTCGCGACGAAAAGGTCCGGAGTGGCCAGGCATTGCTTGCCGGACACGACACTAGGACGCCTCATCATCGCCAACCGGCGAAAATAGATCAGTTTCGCTTAAGCCTGGCTGACGCGGCGGCGGCGTCAGGCCCAGATGGCGCCAGGCCTTGCTCGTGGCCATGCGACCGCGCGCGGTGCGGATCAGAAAGCCCTGCTGGATCAGGAACGGTTCGACCACGTCTTCCAGGGTACCGCGCTCCTCGCTGAGCGCAGCCGCCAGCGATTCGATGCCGACCGGGCCGCCGTCGAAGCTGTCGATGATCGTACTCAACAGGCGCCGATCGAGCGGATCGAAGCCTTCGCCATCGACTTCCAGGATCACCATCGCCGCCCGCGCCACCACCGCGCTGATCCGGCCGTCATGACGAACCTCGGCGAAGTCGCGGACCCGGCGCAACAGTCGGTTGGCGATCCGGGGCGTACCACGAGCGCGACGGGCGATCTCGCCAGCGCCGGCGCGTTCGCAGGCGATGTCGAGAATCGCGGCCGAGCGGACCACGATCTCGGTCAATTCCTCCGGCGTGTAGTAGGACAGCCGCTCGACGATGCCGAAGCGATCACGCAGCGGGTTGGTCAGCATGCCGGCCCGGGTCGTGGCGCCGACCAGGGTGAAGCGCGGCAGATCGAGCTTGATCGAGCGCGCGGCCGGGCCCTCGCCGATCATGATGTCGATCTGGAAGTCTTCCATGGCCGGGTACAGCACTTCCTCGACCACCGGCGACAGCCGGTGAATTTCATCGACGAACAGAACATCGCCTTCCTGCAGATTGGTCAGCAGGGCGGCAAGATCGCCGGCGCGCTCGATCACCGGACCGGAGGTGGCACGGATGTTCACGCCGAGTTCGTTCGCGATCACCTGGCTCAGCGTGGTCTTGCCGAGCCCGGGAGGACCAAAGATCAGGACATGATCCAGGGCCTGACCACGGCGCTTGGCCGCCTCGATATACACCGACAGCTTCTCCCGCACCGGCACCTGACCGAGGTACTCGGCCAGCCGGCGCGGTCGGATCGAGGCTTCGATGCGCTCCTCGTCCGGGCTGCTTTGTGCGGTGATCAGGCGTTCGGTCATTGCAAGGACAGCACGACAGGCACGGGACAGGGCGCAGGGGTCGGCGCGCGCGAACGTAGAAATGGCATGCGAAGCTTCGACATCCATGCATTATCAGGCAAGCGGCCGACCTTGCCGCATCGGCAACGACGGCGCCCCGCTGGACTCGCTGCCTTCATGTCTTCAAGGCCGCCTTCAGCGCCTTGCGGATGATGGTTTCGGCGTCGTCGCCTTCGACCGCAGCCAGACGCGCCATGCGCAGTGCATCCACTGGCTTGTAGCCCAGGGCCTGCAAGGCCGAGACCGCCTCGGACTCGGGATCCATCGGCACCGCACCGCCCTTCGGAATCGCTCCGATGGCGCCGGCGCCGAGATCGGCGACCTTGTCGCGCAGCTCGACCAGGATGCGCTCAGCGGTCTTCTTGCCGATACCCGGTACGCGCGTCAGCGCGGCGACGTCGCCGGCCTGGATCATCGCCGCGAAGGCATCGACGCTGACCCCGGAAAGAATGCTCAAGGCGGTCTTGGCGCCGACGCCGGAGATCCGGATCAGGACACGGAACAACGCCCGCTCAGCCTCACGATGGAAACCATACAGCGCGACCGCATCCTCCTTGACCGCGTAGTGGGTCGCCAGGGTCACTTCCCTGCCGGTCTCCGGTAGTTCATAGAAGGTCGACATCGGGCATTCCAGCTCATAGCCGACGCCTCCGACCTCAAGCAGCAGCCACGGCGGCTGCTTGGCGATGATCACTCCGCGCAGGCGCCCGATCATGCCCGTCCCTCCTGGCCTTGGTCATCAACGAGATGTCGGTGCCAGCGGACGAAGCCGTGCGCCGGCGGCAACCATCGCTGCATCCGATCCCTGCGATCGCTGTCTGCGAGCGCGTTCAGCGTCCGACCGCCTCGTACTTGGCCAGGGACTCCGCTTCCGCCGCCGCGTCGGTCAACCAGTCCTGCATCGCCGGCAAGGCGTAGATTGCTTCGGCGTACGCGGCACAGACCGGATCGAGTTCGATGCCATAGCTGACGAACCGGCTGACCACGGGCGCGTACATGGCGTCAGCGATGCAGAAGCTGCCAAACAGGAAGTCGCCGCCGCTGCCGTGCCGTTCCCGCGCCTGACGCCAGAGCGCCTGGACACGCTCGATGTCGCGACGGGCCAATGCACTCAGCGTCGGCGGCGGGCTGCGCCGGCGGCAGTTCATCGGCAACTCGCCACGCAGATCGGAAAAACCCGAATGCATCTCGGCGGCGACGCAGCGGGCTTGCGCGCGCACGGCCGGATCGTCCGGCCAACCGCCGGTCTCGGGATGGCGTTCGGCCAGATACTCGAGAATGGCCAGCGAATCCCAGACGACCAGCTCGCCATCATGCAGCACCGGCACCCGGCCGCTCGGCGACAGCGCCGGAATCGCCGCGCGGAACTCGTCGCTGTCCAGGGGCAGACGCACCTCCTCGAACTCGATGCCGTGCCGGCGCAGGTACAGCCACGGCCGCAGCGACCACGAGGAATAGTTCTTGTTGCCGATGACGAGACGGTAGCGGGACATGGACGTCGGGCCTGAACGGAACCAGCGGCGATGGTACGGCAAGCCGGCCGATCACGCTCGCCTGGAAACCCGGACGGTTTCCACCGCCCAGGCCGCTGGCAAACTTCTAGTCGCGCGGGGTGTGCAGGCTGCGCTTGGCGCGTTCGAAGTCACCGTCGACACAGGCATCGATCACCGCCACGGCATCGTCGACGCCGGCTCGGATCGCCGCCTCGTCGTCGGCGCCGGCTCGCCCCAGCACCCAGCCGGTGACCTGCTCGCGTCGGCCTGGATGACCGATGCCGAAGCGCAGGCGATGAAAGCGACCGTGACCGAGCTGACCGATGATGTCGCGCAGACCGTTCTGGCCGCCATGACCGCCATCGAACTTCAGGCGCACGGTTCCCGGCGGCAGGTCCAGGTCGTCGTGCGCGATCAGCGCCTGCTCCGGCTCGATCTTGTAGTACTGCAACAAGGCGACCACGGCACGGCCGCTGTGATTCATATAGGTGGTCGGCCGTGCCAGCCAGACCGCCTCGCCGGCAATCCGGGCCTTGCCCAGTTCCGCGTGCAGCCTGGCGTCGCGACCAAGACGGACAGCGCAGTGCTCGGCCAGGACATCAAGAAACCAGGCACCGGCATTGTGCCGGGTGCGGGCATATTCGCCCCCCGGGTTGCCAAGGCCAATGATCAGCTTCAGACCGGACATGGCATTCCACCCTACGAAAAAACGAAGGGCGGGAACATCCCGCCCTTCGTCGATACCAGCAGGCGATCGCTGGCGCGCTTACTTGGCCTCGGTGTCCTCGCCGTTCTCGGCGCCTTCCTCGGCCTCGGTCTCCTCCTGAACCGCACGCGCGGTGACCACGGCGTGATCATGCTCCTTGCCGAGCTTCAGTTCCGGAATCTCGACACCCTCCGGCAACTTCAGCTCCGACAGGTGGATGATGTCGCCGGGTTCGAGATCGATCAGATCGACACCGATGAACTCGGGCAGGTTGCGCGGCAGGCAGG
>CAZFUH010000113.1:0-11576 GCA_964522235.1 uncultured Rhodanobacteraceae bacterium | reverse complement strand
AGTTCATCGCCGCTCGTGACCTGCTCCTTGGCGGCCGAAGCATCCCAAATGGCGGCGCTGCTTGGTGCCGTCGGTGTCTCGCATCTTATCGAGACCAGTCACAACAATTTCCTTGGTGAACTGCAGACGGGATACTGGAATACGATTCTGATCAGCAGTGCTGCCAATCCAGGCGCTGAGAACTCCCCCCAGCCGCTCTCCGAACAGCTGCTCAGGGAGATCGCCGCCTATGTCCATGCCGGAGCCGGATTGATTGTCGAGGGAGGATTGGAGAGTCGTCGCGATTCCGACGCACTCCCTCCGGAGAGCATCGAGCTGCTGCTCGGGTCCTATCAGGACATCGCAGTGCTACCCGGTCAACATCCGGACTTATATTTTGACCCACTAGTGTTGCCGCCTGGTCCATATGAAGTCGAGGGATATGGCTATGGACTGCAGACAATCGACGCTCAGAGCGTAGGCGCGTTCGGTGTCAACGGCCAGAGCGTCGCTACCGAGGTGGAGCGTTCGGCGGGCCGGGCGATCGCACTTGGCTTCCGCCTGCTCGACATACCGGATGTGACGGCGCGCAATACATTGACCGCAGCTTTGTTGGCTCGCGTGAACCCGATGCCGGAACTGGAGGCGACCACCGGCGACGACTTGAACCTGAGTGCAGAAGTCAGCAATGGCGAAGAGGCCGGTGGTTTCACGTTGGGCATGCAGGCTCAGGGTAACGATCTGTTCTTGGATTCCGACCCAATCTCCTTCGCAACTCGATTCCCATCGCCGTACGTGACCTGGCACGGTGTCTTCATCCCCGGCCAAGCTGTAGGACATAATGCAATATTACGTATTTTCAGCGGGCCGGGATTGAGCCAAGTCGATGTGACATTGACGGACACTGAGAGCTCTGAGCAGCGTCTCGCGACCATCACCATACCCATTCTGTCGATCGAGGACTTCGCCGCGCGTGCGCACGCAGCGTTGACGCAGGAACAGCTCACCGATCCCGACGAAATTGCTGCTCAAAGCACAGCGTTGGCCGAACTGGACGATGCCCTGCTCGCCATATCGGTCGAATACTTCGCGCTCGCGAAAATACTGCTGCTGGGAACGATCGAAACACTGGCGGACATCACCAGTGTCGATCTGGGTCACGTTCGTAGTGACATCGGCAAGGCAGTCCGTGCTTTGAACCGAATGGTCACGCCAAGCGCGAGTACTTCAGCGTGTCCGAATCGCGCGAACGACTTGATGGGCGCAACGCCAGCCGGAATGGACATCGAACGGCCGGACGGCGTGGACGACGACTCCGAGCCGGCTGCGGCAGATTGCCACGAGGATTGACATGCTGCTCCAGCTTGCCACGCTGGCTTGGGCTGCCGTGCAGCCGGCCGTCCACGAGCAGCCGTACGGTTGCGAGCTGGCCGCACGTGCATCGATTGAAGCGCCGGCCGCGACCCCGGAACCCGAGGGGCCAAGCGACGGAGGTGGTTCCGACTGCCCTCTGTCGCCTTCGGAGCTTGCCGGAGGCGATGTGCTGATCGACCAGCGCCCGCGCGCCCAATACGAGGCCTGGCCGATTCCGGGTGCAGTGCATGGCGTACCCAGCGATGTCGGCACAATGAGAATGTTCGCTCCGAAGCGCGTCGTTCTGATCGGAACCGGTCGCGACGATGCGACACTGCTTCGACGTTGCCGGCAATTGCGCGAGAACGGCGCCGAACATGTTTTCGTCTTAGTCGGGGGCATCCGGACTCTGGTGGAGGCGAGCGAACTTGACGTTCCGCCGAACCTGCGCGACCGGTTGTACCTGCTCAGCTCCCACGAACTGCATCGCCTGGCGCAAGATGAAGCCTCAGTGCTCGCCGCCGGCCTGGACGATGCCGAGGTTCAGGTCTGGAACGAATTACTGAAACTGCCGATACAACCAGCTGATCCGGCGTTTGAGCTCAACCGGTCGAAGTCCGCAGACACAGCTCCGACACGCATCGTTCTCCTGTCCGATGGTCGCGCTCCAACCGAATGGATGGAAAAGCGGCACCTGCAACCGGATGCCCGATTGTTCTTTTACAACCAGAGGCCGGATGTCTTCCGGCGCGATCTTGCCATGGCCGAAACCATTGCCAGCAACGCCTACAAACCGCTGCCCAGCGGTGCCTGTGGTCGCTAGCACGGATTGAGCCGGTCACATCAGCGTTTCAGGAAATCGCAACGTATGAACTCCAACGCCACTGTTCCCAGCACTCGCAAGTCTGGCCTGCCGAGATCGCCGTGCAACGTGTTCGCATTCTTGGCGATGCTCGTGTTCGGAATCGTTGGCGAGGCCGATGCACAGACCGACGTCGGCGGTCCCATTGCCAGCAACACCACATGGGCCGCGGCCCAATCGCCGTATCGCGTGCAGAGCGACGTCACGGTGGTGAACGGCGCGGTATTGACGATCGAGCACGGAACCATCGTTCAGGTCGCCCCCGGGATTGATATCCAGGTCGACAACGGAGCGATCGTAGCGATCGGTCTCAGCAACAATCGGATCGTCATCACGTCGCTGGACGACATCGATCCGGCGGGATCGGGAGCGCATGGATACTGGGGGCATCTGACATTTCTTGCGGCAACCAATGACACTAGAACGGCGCTGGAGAACGTCGATGTTCGATACGGCTCTGGCCTGATCATCGAATCGGCCTCACCGACACTGCGCAACGTCGCGATCAATCACAATGACGGCCCGGCGATCTCGATCGACCTGCAGTCGTCACCCCAGGGCCACGGCTTGAGCGCAGTGGGCAACCTCATTAACGGAATCGTCGTGCCCGCCGGCCAGATCGAGGGCGATGTTGTCTGGGGCCTGAAAGGGATCCCATATGTTCTGCACGAGGGTGAGGTATCGGTCGGTCGCAACGTGTTTGGATTGACGCCAGCGAACCTGCAGCTCGCTCCTGGGCAATCCGGGCGTCTGACCCTGACATTGCCAGAGCCCGCGCCCGCCCAAGGGGTGCTGGTGACCCTGGTCAGTTCGGTGCCATCTGTAGTGCAGGTGGAGTCCACATTGATGCTGGCCGAAGGCGAGTCCGAGCGCGAGTTTGATGTTCTGGCCGTCTCACCAGGCTCGAGCGTGCTCAGTGCCAGTGCGGCCGGGTTTGGCGTCAGCCAGTCCCTGGTTCAGGTCGGACAGGCGCCGAAAATCAACCTTACTCCAGCCGCCGCCATCGTCGGATTGGGGATGGTCCGAACCTTGTCGGTCACCTTGAGCATACCGGCGCCCGCGACGGGCCTAAGTATTTCTCTCGACTCGTCACCGTCGGATCGGCTCGCACATCCGGCCACGATCTCAGTATCGGCAGGTGCTTCCAGCGCACAGTTTGACCTCGAAGGCGTTGAGCTTGGCAATGTGCAACTGGTCGCGGCGGCCGAGGGCTATCAAGCCGGACAAGCTTCTTTGCAGGTTCGGTCGACCTCACTTCAGCTTCCCGCCTCATTCCTGATAGCCCCGGGCAGTGCTCGCAACCTGCCGATTCTGCTGTCCGAACCGGCGCCTATAGGCGGCCTCGAAATCACGTTGGATGTCAGCGATCCGACTGTTGCCAGTGTGATCGATGAGGTGGTCGTTCCAGAAGGATCGACTAGCGTTGACGTGCTGGTCCAGGGTCTGCTGGCAGGGACAACCACGCTGACAGTCAGTGCACCCGGATACGAGTCGGACCAATCCTTGCTCATCGTTGAACAGGTACAGCTCGGCTTCGACGCGGGCCCCAATCTGGTGTTGCCCGAGGGACTGCATCGAAATCTGACCGTTCAGCTTTCAAGACCCGCTCCGACCGGTGGCATCCAGGTTTCGCTGTCGGCGTCGTCGAACGATGGCATTGCGTTCAGCCCTGCCGAAGTAACTGTGTTCGAAGGGGAGACCTCAGCTCAAACGCGTGTGCTCGTCGAGGGCATCGAGCGCGCGAATGAGGTTCAGCTGTCAGCGCACGCCGAGGCGATCGTTCCTGGCAATATAGACATCGAGGTCGTGGAGCCGGCGGTACTGGTACTTCGTCGCTGGGCTGGAAACGATAATCGGAAACTTGCTGTCGGACATCGACTGCAAACAAATACAACCTGTTCCCAATGCAGCAATTCTGTGATCGTCGAACGCTTGCTCGGCGGTAGCCAGTTCGATTGGGCTGAACCGGTCGAAGTCACTATTGTCAACCCGGCATCAGGAAGTATCCAAACCCCGGCAACCGTAGTTATCGCGCCGGGCACCACTCGATCGGTGGTCTCCATTGTCGGCGAGGCGCTGCTCGAGTCGGCGGCTGCACTGGACGTTTCCGCCGATGGCTATACCTCGCCGAAGCAGAGGCTCAGTGTGACGGTCGTTCCACCGGAATTGACTTTCACTTCGTTGGCCGGAGCGCGTGGACTGGGCGCCACTCGGGACAACTTCAGGATCCAGTGGGCGGCAGTTCCGCAGCCGGGCGGCGGCTCGATGACTCAGAACGGTGCTGCCGGGCAGCTGGTGTCGATCGCGATCGCAAACGCGAGCCCACCGGGGATCATAGACGGGGGGATCTACCGGCAGCCCTCAGCCGGTGATCCAATCCAGCAGGTTTCAATGTCGAATGCGACAATGAGCGAAACGCTCTACATCGGTACGACCACGGCGCCTGGAAACTACCAGGTGCGCGCGAGTCTGCCGGGCGTCGGGGAATGGCACTCCGAGGTTCAAACGGTTAAGCCGCAAGTCCTGGTGATTCGCCGTTACAGTGCTGGGACAAGTCGGGAGATCAATGTCGGCCATCAGCTTCGGACCGACGATAGTTGTTCGACTTGCGGCAGCTCCATTGTCGTTGAACGGACAGTCGACGGCATCGCGTATAGCGGGGTTGAAGCGCTCGAAGTAAGGATACTCAACAGTCGCCCCGACTTGCTGCAGGTCCCCGAATCTGTGGTGATATCCGCCAACGGAGCTCGTATCCAGGTGCCGGTCACCGGGTTAGCGCTGACGGACGTCCCGGTAGCGATTGGCATTTGTGTTCCCGCCAACGACTGCACGAGTCCGGTCGATACACTCAATGTGTCAGTAGTCGCGGCCACGATGACGTTCAGCGATCTAGCCGGCACTCGAGGGATCGGCGCTGCCCGAGATGACTTCCGGGTGCGTTGGAGTCCGGTGCCACAGCCGGTCGGCAGTGCGATGACGCAGTTCGGCAGCAGCGGACAAATGGTCGACCTTTCGATCGTCGAAGCAGAGCCACCGAACATAGTCGATGGCATCTACGACAGCCTGCTCGGAGGCGGCCTGATCCAACAGGTGTCAATGGCGGGGCTGTGGAACAGCGGCCGATCCTACATCGGAAGTCCAACTGATGGCGGAAGCTATCGTATCCGGGCGAGCCTGTCGGGCGTAGGACAATGGGACTCCCCGGTCCAGGAAGTGGAGCCGCCGGATCTGGTCATCCGCCGCTTCGGTGCCGGAGTTAATCGACAGATCAACGTCGGGCAGCAGCTTCGTACTAGGAATGACTGCTCGAATTGCAGCAACTCCGTTGTCGTCGAACGGGTCGTGAACGGTAGTCCGTACGAAGGTACTGAGGCTCTTGAAGTGAGAATACTCAACAGCCGCCCCGACCTGGTAGAGGTTCCAGCGACGGTACTGATTCCGGCCAATGAAGCTCGCATCCAGGTGCCAATTGCGGGATTGGCGTTGACCCAAGCTGCGGTAGACATCGATGTTTGCATTCCAGCCGATACCTGCACGAGTTCGGCCGACAAGCTCCAGGTAAACGTGGTGGCACCGACGCTGACGTTCATCGACCTTGATGGTACGCGAGGGATAGGGGACGCTCGCAACCGCTTCCGAATTGGTTGGGCAACGGTACCGCAACCCGTTGGCAGCACGATGGCGCAGTTCGGTCGCAGCGGACAGATGATCGAGCTTTCGATTCACGCGGCGAAACCGCCGAACATTGTCGATGGAATCTACAGTGCTTTGACTGGCGGCAGTTTGATCCAACAGGTGTCCATGTCGGGTCTGTCACAAAGCGGCTGGTCATACGTTGGAAGCCCGATTTCCAGCGGAAACTATCAGGTTCGAGCAGGCCTGCCTGGGGTTGGGCAATGGGATTCCGCGGCGCAGTCAGTGACCGTGCCGACGATTGGCTTCAGCCAATCGGTCGTGCGCATGGGATCAGGTCTGCGCAGCAATAGCAATGAAATACAGGTGGTGCGAAGGGCCGACGGGCAGGTATCCGCCACCTTCGCTCCAGTTGATGTGAACTTGACTTGCGCCAGCCAACAAATTTGTCCGAATGGTTCAGTTCAGATTGCTGCCAATCAGCATCAGAGCTTCTTTGCCTCCCGTGGGGTCAATACTGGCACGACGGTCATGACCGCCCAGGCCAGCGAACACCTGTCGGCCGACCTCAGTGTCGAGGTGTTTCCGGCAGTTCTTCGGTTCGATTCGTCGACTCACTCGGTACAAGCTGGAAGCGGGTTCAGTGTTCAGGTAAGAACCGGTTTTCTTCATGGTAGTAACTTCCTCCAACGAGCCGTGGACACTCAGGTGTCGCTTGATGTCGTCAGCAACAATCCCGGCGTTGTGACGGTAACCAGTCCGCTACTGCTCGCTGCGGGCGCCAGTTTCATCCAGGTTCAAGGCCAGGCTCAGACGGGTGGTACAGCGGAGATCACCGTCAGTGGTCCGAACTTGCAACCGACAACGATCACGATTCAGGTGGTGAACTGATATGAGCACACGGATGCCGACCCGCCTGATTCCGCGTTTCCGTAGCCAGCCCGTGTCCCGGAGCGCTGTTAGGCGTAATGAGTCCGGGACTGTAGATACGTTGACGCGCCTACTCGCAATCCTCCTGCTGACAGGCGGCTTCGCAGTAAACGCGAGCGCGCAATCGGCGAGCCTAACCATAGACGATGGCGTTGTCGTCAAGTTCTCTGAAGGCGCTGGTTTCAAACTCCGGGATCGATTCACCACGGGACGCGATGTGGTGTTCACCAGCCTGCACGATGACGCCGTCGCGGGACAGACTGCCGCCAGTGCCGGACTGCCCGAGGCGGGCGACTGGCGTGGTGTGAAGGTGGAACCTAGCTTGCTTCCCGCTCGGCTCCTGATTGACCGGCTGGAGATTCGTTACGCCGGCGCGGAAAGTCGGGCCGCGCTGGAAGTTGAACAGCACGATTACTTGTTTCAGTACCTGAAGATCATCGATGGCGTTACCGGCATTCGCAGCACGGGCTCGGGAAGTCCGATGTTCGATCAGATCAGCCTGCTGCGGAATCTGGTCGGTCTGGAATCGGGCTTTGAGTCCACGCCGATCATTCAAGGCTCCGAGATCGCCGACAACAGCGAATACGGCGTGCTCAATCAGGATTCGCAGGCGGTCGTGTCCGCGCTGGACAACTGGTGGGGCGACGCAAGTGGTCCATTCCACCCGGACAGCAATCTCGATGGTGAGGGCAACCGAGTCAGCGACGGCGTCGACTACGGTCAGCCGCGCGCCGGGACTCCATTGATCGACTGTTCAGTCGCGCCAGCCAACGGGCTCTATACGGTGAGCGCGCCTATCGTCCAGCTGCGCTTGAGTTGTCGCAATGCCCAATGGATGCGTGTCTCGGAAGACCCGAACTTCAACGACGGTCAGGACACCTACCATTCCTACGGCTCCGGCGGCAACTTGTTGAGCTTGAATCTCAGCACCGATCCCACCGGTCCGAGAGCGGTCTACGCGCAGTTCATGGCCGAACCAGGGAATACCGTGACCGTCCAGACCTTGCATCCGGTCAACTACGCGCCTGGCGCGCCGGTCGTCACGATCCTCGCGCCGCCAGCCGGTGCCACGATCACGACCGATACGTTGATCCAGGCCGATGTCAACGGCGCGCAAAATCTCCAATCGGTCAGCTTTCTGGTCAACGGCAGCCTGCTCCCTATGCACGACGACCCGCCCCACGAGGCGCCCTACGAGGCGCTGTGGCGGCTGGGCAACCTGCCGGACGGCCCGTACACCTTGCGTGCCCGGGCACTAAGCGACGCCGGCCACACCGACGCCGAGATTACCGTTCACATCCAGCGTCAAGGGCCCGACGAAGACGGGCCGGTTATCAGCAATCTGCGCCTTGCGGGGGTTGAACTGCCAGAACTGCCAGACATGGCGACACTCACGTCCGGTGGTCTGCTGACTTTTCAGGTCACCGATGCTTCGGGAATCGGCAGTGTCCAGGTCAGCCTGTCGGGCACCACTGTGCCGGGTGGACTCAGCGGCAGTCAGTACAGCGCGCCACTCACCTTCGGCAACGTCGCGAACGGACAGCATACGCTTGTCATCACGGCGCGTGACACACTCGACAATGAAACCGTCGTGCAGCGCAGTCTGAATGTGAATGTGCCGGCGCCGGCGGCTCCGACGCTGAATCAACCAGCGAACAACAGCACGATCGGTCAACCGCAACTCACGGTGGCCGGTAGCGCGATGCCAGGCAGTGCGGTTCAGCTGTATCTGAACAATCAGGAAATCGGTGGGTCGCTGGCGGTGGCGGCCAACAGTGCCTTCAGCACGACTCTGACCCTGCCAGCACCAGGCGACTATACGATCAGCGCCGATGCCAGCAACAGCCATGGCACCAGCCCGCGCAGCGCCGATACTCAGGTCACGTTCGAGGTCTCCGCACCCACGGTCGTCATTCTCAGTCCAGTGGAGGGCGCGTCGCTCAGCGAAGATGTCGAGATCGCCGTTCAGGCGAGTGATCCGCTCGGCATCGCACGCGTGGAAATCTTCATCAACGGGCAACAATTCGGAGAGGCGATCACCGCGCCTCCGTACAGTTGGGCCTGGGCCGTGTCCGACGAAAAAGAGAACGGGCCACGAGTGATTGAAGCGAGAGCGACCAATAGCTACGATGAGGTCACGATCGCGCAGCGCAACGTGGTCGTCGAGCATCCGCCGGAGGAGCCCCCGCCGGTACTGACGCCGTATACCGGGGTAGTCGACAGCGTTACGCCATCGCAAAGCTACGGCGACCAGAACATCACCATCACAGGCCGAGCTGTCGTATCGAGCACGGATCACACGCCCGTGCCCTCGGCCCAACTTGTTCTTGTACTGAAAGTCGGCAATTTCGAGAGGCGGATCAACACGACCAGCAACGCGACCGGCCAATTCAGTTTCACCTTCATTCCCTCGGTGACCGATGTCGGCAACTACCTAGTTGGTGCACGCCATCCGGACCAGGTCGATGTTGTGCCCGGCGGCACATTCACGATCAATCGGCTTTCGATCCGGCCCAATCGCATCAATCTGCGGGCTGCGTACACGATCGATCCGAAGAGTCCGATCGTGACTACGATACCGATTCAACTGCGGGCCAGTGCCGGCAGTGGGATTAGCGATATCAGGGTGGTGGAAGACAATGTCCCCAGCGGCATCGGTCTGGACTTGCCGGACACTTCGATCAACCTCGATGGCGGGCAGCTTCAGACCATCAACGTCGGCTTTTCGGCGGCACAAGGTATCGGAGACCGGGGAACCGCCCATATCGCGATCGTTTCAAACAATCAGACGGTGCGCCATGGCGATGTTTACATCGACTACACACTGGTCCAGCCCGAGCCACTGCTGCGACCGCAGCCGCCTTCACCTAGCGCGGGCGTCGCACGCAACCAAACCGTCATCGCTTCGCTCGACCTGAAAAACCTGGGTCTGGTCACCGCAACCGGAGTTCAGGTGCAACTGCGGGACGGCAGTGGTGGCATCAATGTCCCGTCATGGATCAGCCTGGTCTCCGGCACCAATCTCGGCGAGATCGAGGTTGGTGGGAGCCGCCATATCCAGATCGCGGCATCGCCGCACCAGAACGTTGCAGAAGGTCATTATCCGGTCAAGTTGCGAATCCAGGCGGCAAACACAACTGCCGGCGACGTTACAACGACGATCACGGTCAGCGAGGGTGGGCAAGGCGACGCCGAGTTCTATGTCGCCGACATTTTTACCAACCCGGAAGAAAGTGAATGGGGGCCAGTGGTGCCGGGCCTGGAAAACGCCCGTGTGCGCTTGCAGAAAGAGGTGCCCGACCCCGACGGCCCCGTGGCCTTCACGGCTTTGACCAATGCAGATGGCGTGGCCAACTTCACGGATCTGCCGGCCGGCCGCTATCGCTACCGGATCACGGGTCCCAGCCACGTCGAAAGCCTCGGCTACATCCAGGTCCAGCCCGGCATCACCGTGCGGGAGGAAGTCTTCCTGGACTACGACATGGTCAGCTTCGAATGGTCGGTCACCGAAACTACGATATTGGATTACTACGAGGTCATCGTCGAGGCGGTCTACCAGACACGCGTGCCGGCCGCTGTGGTCTCGATCCGACCGGCAGTAATCAATCTGCCGCCGATGCAAATCGGCGAAGAGCTCACCGGTACGCTGACGATCAGCAACCTTGGCTTGATTCGTGCCGACAATGTCGTGTTCACGCCGCCAGAGAGCGACGAGTATTTCCAGTACGAGTTCCTGGGCGAGATACCGACCTCATTGGAGGCACAACAGCGGATCACCGTGCCGTACCGGGTGATCAGCCTGAGCGCACTGCCGACGCCGGTCGAGTTGCCGATCGCTCCGGCCGGCCTTGGGCTGCCGTTCGCGGGCGCGGGTAGCGGCTCGGGTGGCGGCGTTTGTGGCTCGTACCGTCGCGTCGTCGGGCTTGATTACGAGTACAGGTGCATCAACGACGAATGGCGTAGAGGCATCGCGACCGCGAACTATGGCCGCATGCATGGCACAGGTTGTGGCTCCGGCGGGGCAAGTGTCCCCCAGGGTTGCCAGGGCTGTCCCGGCGGCAACTGGCCCGGCGGCCGTGGTGGCCCAACTGGGTCAATGCCAATGTTCAACAGCCCAGGCTGCACGCCCGATTGCGAGTCCTGCGAATGTCAGGAGGGTGGAGCCAGCGGAGGCGGTGGTGGCGGTGGCGGGAGTGGACCCGGTGGCGGCGGGAGCGGAACAGGCGGCAGCGGGGGTGCAGGCTGATGCGCTCCTGGTTTTGTGCCCCTGATTTTCGCTGCTTTGCATTGCTCAGGCGACCCGTTACGGCCGACGGCAATCAGCCGCCGGACCCCAAGAAGGAATTGACTATGTTTTGGATCTCTGGACTGCGCGTGCGTCCGTTGCGTGCCCTATACCTCTCGGCATTCGTGGTGCTCGCGATTCTGGCACAGCCCGCCCAGGCCGAAGTGCGCCTGCCCAACGGCGAATGGGTCGAGAGCGCCGAAGATTTGCGCGTAAAGGTGCTCGGTGGCTACGTTGTCGCGCAGCGCACCTGGAAGGCCGAGCGCGTGCGCCGCGGCGAATACCGCTGGCACTTGAACTCGGCGTGGGACGATCTGCGCTTCGATCTGGACGAGCTGGACGATTCGATTCAGGTCGTGCGCCGGGCGGGTGCCCGCTTCGTCCGCACTGGCGACAGCGAGGCGCTCTACGTCTTCGACAAGCAGTTCTTCATCCGCGAAGAGGTCGATGCCGGCGTCCGCACCGGCTGGCGCTGGTATGACCGCAAGGGCAGTTGGATCACCTACGACGTGGACGGCAAGATCACCGCCTACG
>CAZFUH010000112.1:0-11652 GCA_964522235.1 uncultured Rhodanobacteraceae bacterium | reverse complement strand
GCGGATCGGAAACGACAAAACCGTTACTGCCCACCGTGCTGAAGTAGCTCTTGTCGGCCAGGTTGGTCACATTCAGGCGCAGGCGCAGCGCCTCCAGCGGTCCAACCGCGCCGAAATCCCAGCTCGCCGAGGCGTCAAGCAGCCAGTAGCCGGGCACCTTGCTGTCGTTGAGATAGGTGATATAGCGCTCGCCGGTGTACTTGCCGCCAAAGCGCAGGTTCGCCCGACCCAGGGTCCAGCTCAGTTCGGTCGCAAACAACAGCTCGGGTGAGTCGACCACCTGCTTGCCCGCGGTCGCAATCAAAGTCGTGCCGTCGAGGTAGCTGTCCTTGTATTCGGAATCGTTCCACGACAGCGAGCTGAACCAAGCCAGGCCTTCGTCGAAACGCCAGTTCAATGTCGTCTCGGCACCGCGGCTGTCGACGCGGCCGACGTTCGCGAAAGCGCTTGCGCAGCCGACGATGCCAGCGCATTGCGCGATTCCGAGCAGACGGTCGTCGAATCGCACTTGGTACGCGGCGAGCGAGGCCTGCAAATCGTCGTTGCCCCAGCGCAGGCCGGCCTCGAGCGAACGCGAGCTTTCCGGCGAGAGATCGCCGATCGTGGCGTCGAACGCAGCTTGGGTCGCCGAAAACGGGCCGTTCACACCGGGGCGGAACGCGGCGATGTTCTCGGCATAGGCGGCGAAGACTTCCAGCTCTTCGCTGAGCCGATACACCGCGCCAAACTGCGGCAGAAAATTATCCTTGCTGTCGAGCCGGCCCTGAGCCCGATTGCCGATGTAGGTTTTGGCATCACTGCGTGCATCCAAGGCTTTGAAACCGCCGGACAGCGTCAGCGCACCGTCGAGCAGGCCGAGTTCGCCCATCAAGTGGTACTGCCAAGTACGGGTATCGAAGCGTTGCTGGAAGCCGCGCAGGGTCGGCTGGCGAAGGAACTCCACGCGGTCGACCGGACCAGTGATCCCATAGAAATTGCGGTACAGGCCGTGGACGCTGTCTTCGTACCAGAGTCCGGCCTCGATACGGTGATCGCCCAGGTACCACGCCAGGGAAGAAACGACACCGTGGCGCTCGATGTCGTATTCAGTGGTTCGAATGCTGATCGGGACCTGGTCCGACGACGCCGTGTACGGTGTGTACCAGTGGCCCTGACCTTCGTTGGTGTGGTGGTAGCCGGTCGCGAGCAATTCCAGGCTGTCGCCGAACGAGAACTCGCCGCGCAGGCCAGACAGGTTGTCGTCGCGCAGGCCGCGGCCGGCATAGTAGGCGTCGTCGAGGCTGTTGACCGCACCGCTGAAGTTGCCGCGCGCCGCCTCGACGGCGCGCTGCCAGTCAGACTGATAGTTGTCCCAGTCCCAGCCCAGTCGTTGCTGCGACTCCAGCGAGAAGTCGCTGTAGTCGACCTCTCGCCGGCGCGAGGTATTGAAGAACGCACTCAGGCGCTGCTCGCCCCAGGCATAGACCAGCCGGCTATTGGTCTGGACCTGACGCTGGTTGCCATCGCCCTTCCATTTGTCGGTGTCGGCGAAGCTGCCAGACAGGTAGGCCGAGAGACCGCTGCGTTCGCCGCTGTCGACACGGACATAGCTACGCCGGGTGGCCTCGCTGCCGACCGTCTGGTGAAAACGCAGTCCCCCTTGCGTATTCGGGTCGCTGCTGCGGAACTGCACGGTGCCGCCCAGGTTGCCGCTCGATGCCGTTGCGACCGAACCGCTGCCCTGCGCCAGCTCGGCGCCGGCCAAGTTTTCGGTGATCACGGCACGGCTGACGTGCAGGCCGTTGTGGTTGCCGTAGCTCATATCGCCGAGCGGTACATCGTCGAGGGTGAAGCCGAGCCGGTTCTGGTCGAAGCCGCGCAGGCGGATGCGGGTCGACCACTCATAGGCACCGAATGGGTCGGCAGACTGAAAGCTCACACCCGGAAGCTTTTCGAGAGCTTTCAACGGGCTGGTGCCCGGCGGCAGCGGCTCCAGCTGCTGCTTGCCGATCGTTTGCACCTGACGGACCTGGCCGCGGCCGATGATGTCGATGGTGTCGAGCCGGAGCGCGTCGTCTTCAAGATCGACGACGTCCTGGGCATGGCTGCCGGCAACGAGTGCAAGGCTCAGAGCGAATGCGAGTGAGGTCGGGCGGGTACGCATGACGGGTCCTTGGGCGATGGCAATGGAAAGGTGCCGAGGTCCGTGTCCCCGACTAGGAGCCGGAGTGTCATCAGTGCAGATGACGTGCTCGTTGCTGCACTGCGTCAACGTGATGACCACGCCGGGTCGGCTGTGATCGCGATCCGACACGGGCTGGACTGCCGTGTTAGAATCGCTTCCGTCTTTTCATCGCGATATAGCGATATAACGGAGCGTGCGTTGATGCTGCCGATGTCCCTGGAGTTTTTCCCACCGAAAACGGCCGAACAGCGCAGTCAGCTCGAAAAGGCCCTGCCGAAACTCAAGAAGCTCAAGCCCGACTACGTCAGCGTCACCTTCGGTGCCGGCGGCTCGACGCTGAGCTACACACCGGAAACGGTACGCTGGTTGCGCGAAGAGCATGGCCTGGACGCGGCGCCGCATCTGTCCTGTGTCGGCGGCACCCGGGCCGAGATCGGCGATTTGCTGGGTCGCTATCGTGAAGCCGGCTGCCGTCGTCTGGTCGCGTTGCGCGGCGACCTGCCTTCGGGCATGGCCGCTTATGGCGACTTTCGCTACGCCAGCGAACTGGTCGACTTTGTCCGGGAATACAGCGACCGGCATTTCCACATCGAGGTCGCCTGCTATCCGGAAGTGCACCCGCAAGCCGTCGATGCCAATGCCGACCTGATCAATCTCAAGCGCAAGGTCGATGCCGGCGCCGACGGCGCCATCACCCAGTACTTCTATAACGCCGATGCCTACTTTCGTTTTCTCGACGAGGCGCGGCGCATCGGCATCGACGTGCCGATCGTGCCGGGTGTCATGCCGATCGCGAACTACAGTCAGCTGCGCCGCTTCTCCGAGATGTGCGGCGCCGAGATCCCGCGCTGGCTGGGCAAGCGCCTGCAATGTCTGGGCGATGATGTCGCGGCGATCCGCGAGTTCGGCGCCGATGTCGTCGCGGCCCTGTGCCGGCGTCTGATCGACGGCGGCGCACCGGCAATTCACTTCTATACGTTGAATCTGTCTCGACCAACGCTGGCGGTCTGCGAACGGTTGTAACCCTCGTGCGATCTGCACGGAAGCCGGTCGGGCATCGTGCAGACCGCCTCAGCCGTGACCGCGGCTGCTGAGCAAGTGCTTGTATCGCAATGCCCGAACGCATGGCACGGCGGTTGCGTAGATCTCCCAGACGCAGCAATCCGCTGCCCCAGCTATCGGGAGATACACACCATGAAACCGACGCACCTGATCTTGATCGCCAGTTGCCTGACCCTGGCCCTCTCCGCCTGCCAGCCGCGCGACCCGGCCGACCAGGCGCGCGCAGAAGCAAAGGCTGAGCAACAGGCCGCCGAAGACGTACGCGATGCCCGCCAGGACGCGACCGAGCGCGTCGCCGATGCCCGCGCCGACATGCAGGAAAACCGCGCCGAAGCCCTGCGCGATACCAGCGCGGCGCAGTATGACTTGCGGGTCGCCGAGGTCGAAGCTGAATACAAAGTCGCGAGCGAGCGTTGCGAAGCCTTGGAATCGGATGCCCGATCAGCATGTCGTGACCAAGCCAGCGCTGAACGCGATGCCGGCCTGAGCCGGGCGGAAGCGGAGCGCGCGGCCGCGCGCCAACGCGCCCAGCAGATGGAAGACCAGAACCGCTGATCGGTTGCACCCGGTCGACTCACCAGGGAGCTCCGACGGCGGGCGCTGAGACGCCACATCGCAATGAAGCGGGAGAACCAGCATGAACCGCGACGACAAGAGTTGCTGGCAACAGCTCAAACGTGAACTCAACCATTGCGGCCGCCTGGTCGAAGACGATCTCGACTGGATTGATGCCTGTCACGACTACGTCCGTGGACAGGTCACCGTACTGCACGCGTCGCGGGGTTCCCGCAGCGAGCGACGGACCGATTCCGATTTCAGGGGCAGTGTACGCCGGCGCTGACCCGTTTTTCTTGCCACTACGCCAATCAACTGCACAGGAGTGAATCATGAACACAACACGAAACATCGAAAAGAATGCCGAGAACACCACCGATCATCTTCGCGACGCCGCAAAGTCGGCCACTGAAGGTTTCAAGCGTGCCGCCAGCGACTTGCGCAGTGCAACCCGCGCTGCCGGCGAAGATCTGTCGCAGGCGGGCGCCGCCGCCGCTCGCGGCGCTCAGGACCTGTGGGCGCAGACCGGTGAGGCCATCCGCAAGAATCCGATGGCGGCCGCCGGAATCGCTTTCGCCGCCGGTGTGGTTCTGGCGCGGCTGCTGCGGCGCTGATCACCATGAGCACGCCGCCCAGACAACCGGATCGGCATCCGGCGTCGTCCGAGCAAGACCAGGCGCATTCGCGGATCGATTCGATTTCCGATCCGCAGTCCGGATGGGATCACGCGGCAGCGACCGCGCACTCCCTGGGCCAGTTGGCTCAGGACGCCGGGCAGATGGGCGTGGCTTGGGCCGAACTGGCGCGCGCTGAAGCGTCGGTGGCAAAGACCAGCGCCGCGCGCTTGATGCTTGGGGTTGCCATTGGTGTCGTGCTGGGCTTCGCATTGTGGTTGTTCAGCTGCCTGGCCATCGGCTACTGGGTGGCCACGTGGCTGCAGCGCACCGACTTGGCAATGGCCCTGGTCGCCGGATTGAACCTGATGCTGATTGTCGGTCTGGTCGCGGCCATGCGCAGATGGTGGCGGGCGATGACCATGCCGCGTAGTCGGGCCGCGCTTGGCGCGATGGCGAAGGCCTTGTCATGACGCTGCGTGCTTCCCGGCAACGCTTGCGCGCGACTCAGGCCGTACTGGCGCAGCGCATCGACGAAGCTGGCGCCAGTCGGCAGCGATTGGTCCGCGATCTGAGTCGGATCAAGCCGCGCTGGATCATCGGCACCAGCCTGAGTCTGGGGCTGCTGGTCGGCAGCCTCCCGCAGCGCGCGCTGGTGGCCTCGCTCACCGCAATCGCCGGTTTCACCATCAGACTGCTGAACACGCCGCTGGGACCGATGGCCATCGGCGCCGCCCTGAGCCGTCGACGCAACGGGAAGGACGGTGACGAGCGTGGCCAACCGAAGCCGGACTGATCCCGCGTTTGCTCGTTCGCACGCCACTCTGCGTGGCGCGCGCCTGCGCAATCGCCTGCTGGCCTCGATGTTGGCGCTGTTGGTCCTGTACACGGCAGTGGTCGCCAAGACCCTGGTGGTGCCGATCCTGCTGGCGATCCTGCTCAGTCTGATGCTGACGCCAGCGGTTCGCTGGCTGTGCCGCTGGTACCTGCCGCGAGCGCTGGCCTCGATCCTGGTCCTGGTTGCGTTCATCGCCGTGCTGACGGCCACGGTCAGCGTACTGAGCAGTCCGCTGCAATCGTTTCTGACCAAGGCACCGGATGGCTTGCAACGCATCGAACAAGCCGTGACAGAATGGCGCCGGCCGATCGACGATGTCTCGCGGCGCGCTGGTGAGAGCCTGGAACGGCTGGCCCAGATCGGTCAATCTTCAACGCGCACGACCTCGGTCGTGCAGGAGACACCGGGATTGCTGACTCGACTGGTCTCCGGCATGCCGGCGTTGCTGGCCAGTGCCGTGGTCGTGTTGTTCCTGAGCTTTCTGTTGCTGCTGTATGGACAGGCAATCCTGCGCAAGGGCGTGTCGCTGCTGCCGCGCTTCCAGGATCGCCGCCGGCTGATCGAGTCGACCCGGCGCACTCAGCAGCAGCTTTCGGCGTATGTGCTGACGATCAGTGCGATCAACCTGGGCCTGGGCGTTGTCGTCGCCGGCGTACTGGCCTTGATCGGGGTCGACGATCCGTGGCTTTGGGGCGGGGTGGTCGCGATCCTGAACTTCGCGCCCTACGTCGGACCGGCGGTGGGCGCAATCTTGTTGACGCTGGCCGGCTTCGCCCAGTTTCCCGATCCGGGGCAGGCGCTGCTGCTGCCGCTGGTATTTTTGACGATTCAAGCCTTGGAAGGACAGCTGCTGACTCCGATGATCCTGGGCCGAAGCATGTCGCTGGACCCGATCGTGGTATTTCTCTCGTTGCTGCTGCTTGGCTGGCTGTGGGGCGTGGTCGGCGTGCTGATTGCGGTGCCATTGCTGACCTGCGTGCGCATCATTGCCGAGCAGGTCCGCGGCTGGTATCCGCTGGCGCAACTGCTTGGACCCGCACCGAAACGAGTGCAGCGACCGCCGCGATCGAAGCGACGGATCAGGCGCAAGCAGGCAGCTGCGGCGGCAATACCATCAGTTCCGGATGCTCTGGTCGCGCCGGGCGCTGAGGACGTTCCGGCACTACGCTAGCATTGTTCAAGAACTCTCATCGCGGGGTCGTCGAGACGCCGCTGGGACGCGGTGCTCGGACTGGACGGCGGGGAAGGCGGCGCCGACCCGACGTCGAGCCGAATGCAGGGAGCACGTCGGGTCCCAGCGCGGGGATCGGCTGCCGCAGCCAGGCAACAGGAACGAATGCAGGCTGGCTGCCCTGACGTCAGCGGAGGATAATCGCCCGCTTTGCAGGAGAGTGCAGCGATGGCGGACGGGTATCCGGAGCGGATCTGGTTCAACGGCGGGCTGGTGCCCTGGCGTGATGCGACCTTGCATGTCATGGCCCATGTCGTGCACTACGGATCGTCGGTGTTCGAAGGAATCCGGAGCTATGACACGCCCGCTGGACCGTGCATCTTCCGACTCACCGAGCATCTGCGCCGCCTGTACCAGTCCGCTCACATCTACGAGATGCAGATCCCCTACGATCTGCCGACGCTGCGCCAAGCCTGTTTCGATGTGCTCGCAGCGAATGGTCCTGACGCCGACTACCTGCGGCCGGTCGCCTACCGCGGCCTCGGTGGCTTCGGACTCAGTGCCGATACCCCGATCGACGTCGCTGTCGCCGGGTGGAAAATGGGCCGATATCTCGGTCCTGGCGCGATCGAACAGGGCATCGACGCCTGTGTATCGAGCTGGCAACGGATGGCGCCGAACACGATTCCAACCGGCGCCAAGGCCGGCGGCAACTACTTGTCGGGGCAACTGATCGCTCGCGAGGCACGACGGCTGGGCTTCGGCGAAGGCATCGCCCTGGCGGCGAACGGACTGCTGTCGGAAGGCGCCGGCGAGAATCTGTTCCTGGTCTTCGACGGCGCGCTGCACACGACGCCGGTGGCCTCGGCCATTCTCAATGGCATCACTCGTGACACCATCATCCGCCTGGCCCAGGCAGCAGGCATCGCCGTCGTCGAGCGTGAGCTGCCGCGGGAGTATCTGTATCTCGCCGACGAGTTGTTCATGTGCGGTACGGCCGCAGAGATCACGCCGATCCGCAGCGTCGACGGCCGCACGGTCGGCTCCGGTCAGCGCGGTGCACTCACGGCACGTATCCAGTCGCTCTTCTTCGGCCTGTTCGACGGCAGTACACCAGATCCCCACGGCTGGCTGGAGCGCGCCAGCTGAGGGCAGCACCGCCTTGCTGTCTTGCCGGTATGCTTGGAGCCACGGTCGCTACTGGCATGCAAGGTGGGGCATGACGAATGCGCAGGATCTAACGGGCCTGATTGCGGCGTCAGCGGCAGGTGACATCGCCGCTGGAGAGCAGCTGTGGCAACGCGTCTATCACGAACTCAGGGCCATTGCCCGGGCCCGGATCGGCGCGCTCGGCGGCGCGGCCACCCTGGATACCACTGGACTCGTGCACGAAAGTTTTCTGCGCCTGGCCGGCGGCGGTCTGGACCAGTACGCCAACCGCAAGCACTTTTACGCAACTGCCGCCAGCGCCATGCGCCAGATCGTCATCGATCAGCTGCGCCGTCGCGGCGCGCAACGCCGGACACCGCCCGCCGATGCTGCCGATGCCCTGATGCCCCAGATGGTCTGGCCGGACGAACTGCTTGATGCCGCTGCCGCGTTCGAGCGCCTGCAGCAGCTGGACCCGCGTCTGGCGCAGGTGGTCGAGTTACGCATCTTTGCCGGCCTGGAGATGGCCGAAATTGCCGCACTGACCGAACAGTCCGAGCGCACCGTCAGGCGCGACTGGCAGAAGGCGCGGGCGCTGCTGGCGGTGACGCTGGAGACCGCCGGCGATGAACATTCGTTCTGATCGCTGGCCGCGGCTGTCGCTGTTGCTCGATCAAGCCCTGGAGCTGCCCGCCGAAGCGCACCAGGACTGGCTGGCCGAACAGGAGCTGGACGCCGACGACCGCATGGCCTTGCAGCGGCTGCTGGCGGCGCTTGACGGCGGACCCGATTGGATGGACCGTGCCGGCACGCCTGCAGTGAGCGGCGATCTCGAAGTCGGCAGTCGAATCGGTCCGTTCGTGATTGCCAGTGTACTGGGCCGAGGCGGTATGGGCGTGGTCTACGCGGCCGAACGCGATGGCGATGAGCTTCAGCAGCACACCGCGCTGAAACTGCTCCCGGCCAGTCTCGACAGTGGCGATCGCCGCCGGCGCTTCTTCGAAGAGCGGCGTCTGCTGGCCCGTCTGGAGCACCCAGGCATCGCCCGACTGATCGACGGTGGCGTCAGTGACGACGGCCGGCCCTGGTTCGCAATGGAACGGGTGTACGGACAGCCGATCGATCAGTACTGCCGCGAACGCAACCTTGATCTGCATGCTCGATTGCGCCTGCTGCTGGAGGTCTGCGAGGCGGTCCAGTACGCACATGGACAGCTGATCGTCCATCGCGACATCAAACCCTCGAATATTCTCGTCGATCGCGAAGCCCGCGTGCGACTGCTCGACTTCGGCATTGCCAAGGCGATCGACGATGACGAGCAGACCGGCACCTTGTGGCGGGCATTGACGCCGTCGTACGCAGCACCGGAGCAGATTCGGGGTGAGCCGGCATCGGTTGCGTCCGATGTCTGGAGTCTGGGCGTGCTGTTGTACGTGCTGGTGACCGGCGAAACCCCGTTTGCTGTCGTGCGCGCCCAGGGTGGCGCCGGTGCCGAACTCGGCGCCGTGCTCGAAACCGAACCGTCACCACCGGCGCGTGCGGCCGGTGCGCACAGCCCGATTCCGGCGCGGGAACTGCGCGGCGATATCGACGCGATCGTCTTGCGCGCACTGGCCAAGGAGCCAGCGCGGCGCTACGGTTCCGTGGATGCGCTGGCGGCAGACATCCGGCGCTACCTCGCGTATCAGCCGGTCCTGGCACGACGAGGGGCCTGGAGCTATCGCACCCGGCTTTTCCTGCGTCGCTACCGGTTGCCGGTTGCGATCACCTTGGTCGCGATATTGGCGCTTGCCGCCACCGTGTTGTTTGCGTTGTCGGAAGCCAATCGGGCCAAGGACGAGGCCGCGCGCTCGACCTTGGTCAAGGATTTTCTGATCGGCCTGTTCGAGCTCGGCGATCCCGACGCAATCGGCGCCGCCAGCATCGATGCTCGTACGCTGTTGCGACTGGGATCGGAGCGGGCATCGGCGGCATTTGCAGGCGCCCCGGCCCTGCGTGCCGAGCTGGTGCGCAGCATCGCCGGCTTGACTGCCAAGCTCGGCGACTACGACTACGGGGTTCGGATTCTGGACGAGATCCTGGCGGCCGGGACTACCGAAGCGGACGAGTTGCCGGTGTCGGACCTCCTGGCGTTGCGCATCGATCGCGCGCAACTGCTGTTGCGTGCCGGCGAGGTCGATCGGGCGAGTGAAGAGCTTGAGCGCGCACTTCAGCTCCATAGGGACAGAGCGGTGTCAGACGATGGCGAGCGCGCCCGCCTGCTGCTGGTGCAGGCGGGCATCGATGAGGTGGGGGGCAGGTTCGAGCAGGCCCGTGATGCGATCGAACAGGCCTTGGCCCTGGATCGGGCTCTGGAGGGTCACATCGGACCGGCGGTGGCGCGCGATCTCTATGCTTTGGGCAACCTGCAACAAGCCGGCGGAGAGTTGGAATCGGCGCAGCAGACCCTGCGCAGCTTGCTCGAACTCGAACGCACGCGTCTGGGCAACCGTCATACCCGGATTGCCGACATCGAGAACGATCTTGGTGTGATTGCCGCAATGCGCGGCGACCACGATGAAGCCGAAGCGCATCATCGACGTGCGCTCGATCTGCGGCGATCGCTACTGGGAGGCGAGCACCCGCTGGTTGCCCAGAGTCTGCGCAACTGGGGTGGCAGCGAACGTCAACGCGGACGCATGGACATCGCCGAGGAAATGTATCGCGATGCGCTGAACATCTTTCTGCAGACCCTGGGCGCTTCTCATCCGGAGACCGGCCTGACCTACAACGCGCTGGCCGTCGCCAGCTTCGGGCGCGGTGACATGCGCGCTGCTCGACAGTCCCTGCAACATGCGCGTGATGTCTTCTTGCAACAGCCACGTACGCACCCGACCCTGGCCAATCTGGAGATGAACCTGGCCGGTGTCGAGGCGCGCCTGGGCAATTGGCCCGCGGCCCGTGCCGGCTACGACACAGCATTGGCAAGATTGCTGGAACTGTATGGCGAGAATCACCCCCTGATCGCGGCAGCGGTCGGTGGCAAGGCGGCTTTGGCGTTGCTTGATGATCGGCCGGAAGAGGCGCTGATCGATCTGGAACGGGCCGAAGCCATCCATGCCGTCATCTACAGCGAGGATCACCTGGATCGCTGGTTGATCGCCGGTACCAAGGCGCGTTGCCTGCTGCGGCTGGGGCGTGTCGACGAAGCGGAGGCGATTGCCGCGATGCTGGGCGATCGGCTGTCCTCGATCCTGCCGGACGGACACCTGCGACGCCAGGAGCTGGAGTTGCTGCAAACCGACCTGGATCTGCTGCGCGGCGACGCCGACGGCGCCTATTCGCGGTTGCAGCCGGTGCTTGCGCAACGGCGAGCTGCGATCGAGCAGTACCCCTATGGCGTCTCCGAGGCGGCGCTGGTGGCGGCGAGTGTCGAACTGGCGCTGGGCCGCCGCGACCGCGCTCGGGCGTTGATCGAAGAAGCGGATGCGGCGTTCTCGCCGCAACAGCTGCCCTTGCTCCAGGCTCAGCTTCGCACTGACCTGCTGCAACGTGCGCGGTAGCCACAACCGGGCCGACGCGCCCGCAAGTAGTGCTGTCGCCAGTCGAAGCCGTGGCCAGGAAGACATCGCTCTGCAATCGGGCGATAGCGTAATCCCGGTCATTGCCGACTGTGCTCCAGCGACTGACCCGCCGATGGCGCCTGCCGGCCTTCCGATCCGGCGCTGCGACGAAATCGTCGCTGGTTACGTCCAAGTTTCTGGCCGCACGTTTGCGGTCGCAGACAGGGGGCACCAATGAAACACCTGCTTGCCGTTCCACTGCTGTTTGTCACCGCCAGCGTCGTCGCTGGCGGAACCAATCACACGGTCGTTGCGAACCCGGATTTCACCTTCTCGCCGAGCGTGCTGAACATCACCCAGGGCGACACCGTAACCTTCATCAATGGTGGCGGCATTCATAATGTCCGCGCTGACAGCGGACCGACGGTGTTCCGCTGCGCCAACGGCTGCGACGACGACGGTGGCAACGGCGATCCGGCCGGCAATGCCTGGAGCGTGACGGTGTCGTTTCCGAGCGCGGGCTTGATCGAGTTCTACTGCGAACTGCATGGTCAGCC
>CAZFUH010000111.1:0-11774 GCA_964522235.1 uncultured Rhodanobacteraceae bacterium | reverse complement strand
CCCAGCGGCGTCTCGACGGTCTCGCGACGAACGTTCACGAATAATGCGGGCTAGGACGCAAGGTCCAGGAAGTCGACGCTGCTTGCAACCGTTGCCGCCGATCAGGCGGGAAACCGACGATGCCCCCTGGCAAGTGCAGGGCGCGACACTGTCGTTGCCAGGAATAGTCGGAATCGACCGCGCCCGCCCTTTTTTCACATCCGGTCAAAAAGCGGTTGCGGCACATGTGCCGGTAGACAACTGGACCCTAGCCTGCATTTCTCACACCCCGCCTGCTGCGGCCGCCGATCTTCGCGCCGTGGCGCAGCGTACTCCCGTTTGTCGGCTCGACGTAATGTCGACTACGCCTTCCCCGCCAAACAGTCCGTGCGCCGCACCACGACACGATCTCGGCGCCTTCGCAACGGCGCGGCGGGAGAAATGCAGGCTAGCCGGCCGACTTCGTTTCGTCGCGACCACAGCTCGACTCATGGCGCCCCAGGGCAGGAATCGACTTTTGGACACTATCCAACAGCACCCCGATTTATGTTATAAGTCGCTTTAGCACGGGAAGGAAGGGGGGATTTGCAATGCCGATCCGTGCACTATTGGCAACACCCGCCGTTTCACCTGTTAGACCATCACTACATTAGAGAGAGCAGATCATGAGCAACGAACCCGCCGACGACACCCGCGACGCCAGTTTGCGCGTCGCCAAGCGTTATCGCGACGCACTGAAGGCGGTCGCCGCCGTCATGGGCCGTCCGCTGTATGACGTCACCAACGAAGCGATCGAACTGTATCTGGATACCCTCAAGCTCAACGACACCATCAAGCAGTGGCGCACCCGCGCCCGCGCCAATGCCAGTGCCGTAGCACCGAAGAAGCGTTCAGGATCCAAGCGCGCTTCCGGCTGAGATCGTCGGTAACGGGGCCGGGCCGCGACACCGGCCCGGTGCCTTTGTAGTTGCTCGGATCGCCGCAGCGGCGATCGACGGCTCGGACATTCGCCAGCACAGCTATAATCGGCGGTTCCATTGCTGCCGACGACCCGGCCCGTGAATGCACCGACTTTCCAGGATCTGATCCTGACCCTGAACCACTACTGGGCTCGCCAAGGCTGCGCCCTGCTGCAGCCGCTCGACACCGAGGTCGGGGCCGGCACCTTCCATCCGGCGACATTTCTCCGCGCGCTCGGCCCCGAGCCCTGGAACGCCGCCTACGTGCAACCGTCACGACGACCGACCGATGGCCGCTACGGCGACAATCCGAACCGGCTCCAGCATTACTATCAATATCAGGTAGTAATGAAGCCCAATCCGGACAATATCGTCGAGTTGTACTTCGATTCCTTGCGCGAACTCGGCGTTGACCCGCTGGTCCATGACCTGCGTCTGGTCGAGGACAACTGGGAATCACCGACCCTGGGTGCATGGGGGCTCGGCTGGGAGGTCTGGCTGAATGGCATGGAAGTCACCCAGTTCACCTATTTCCAGCAGGCCGGCGGCCTGCCGTGCAAACCGGTCACCGGCGAGATCACCTATGGCCTGGAACGCCTGGCCATGTACCTGCAGAACGTCGACAACGTCTACGACCTGATCTGGACGGTCGGTCCGCAAGGCCCAGTGAGCTATGGCGACGTCTTTCACCAGAACGAAGTGGAACAAAGCGCCTACAACTTCGAGCATGCGAATGTCGCCAAGCTGCTGGACTGGTTTGATGTCTGCGAGAGGGAGGCCAGTCGTCTGGTGGAATTGAATCTGCCGCTGCCGGCCTATGAGCAGGTCTGCAAGGCTTCGCATACGTTCAACCTGCTCGATGCCCGGCGCGCGATCTCGGTGACCGAGCGCCAGCGCTACATCCTGCGTGTGCGCACGATCGCCAAGGGCGTCGCCGAGTGCTATCACGCGCAGCGCGAAAAACTCGGCTTCCCCGGCCTCAAGCACGCGCGCGAAGCGGCCTGAAGCGGCTGGCCTGCATCATCCGGTGACACCGGAGCTTCTTCCCCGACCGTGCTGATCAGGCGATTGGCAAGGTACGACTCGAACAACACGAACTATCGGACCATGAGCGAACGACTGCCACTGCTGATCGAACTGGGTTGTGAGGAACTGCCGGTCAGGGCGCTGCCCGGCCTGGCGACGGCTTTCCGCAACGGCATTGCAACCGGGCTGGAACGCCGTGGCATCGCGTTCACAGCATTCGACCCGAACGTGCTACCGCTGTACAGCCCCCGGCGACTGGCCGTGCGCATCGAAGACGTCGCCGTGCGCCAGCCCGATCAGGCCTCGGAAGTGCTCGGACCCTATCTGAACATCGCCCTCGATGCCGACGGCCAACCAACCCGGGCTCTGCAAGGGTTCGCGCAGAAGGCCGGTGTCGACTGGACCGCGCTGGAACGCACGACCGACGCCAAGGGCGAACGCTTCGTGTACCGCAGCGTCAACGCCGGCGCAGCAACCGCCGACCTGCTGCCGGAGATCCTGGCCGAGTCGGTTGCGGCGCTGCCGATCCCCAAGCCGATGCGCTGGGGCGACCATGACTATGCCTTCGCGCGGCCAGTGCACTGGCTGGTGCTGCTGTTCGGCGATCAGGTCGTCGACTGCAAGCTGCTCGGCGTGCGCAGCGGCCGCGACAGCCGCGGCCATCGCTTCCATCATCCGCAAGCTGTGACCATCGAATCGCCGGCGCGCTACGCCGAGCAGCTCGAAACGGCGCGGGTACTCGTCGATCCGCAACGGCGCCGTCAGCGGATTGTCGAACAGGCCACACAGGCCGCCGCGGCACAGGGTCAGGTACGCCTGGATGCCGACATTCTCGACGAGGTCAACTGCCTGGTCGAGTGGCCGGTCGCGATCGCCTGCAGCTTCGAACGCGATTTCCTGCGCGTGCCGCAGGAGGCGCTGATCCTGACCATGGAGACCAACCAGAAGTTCTTTCCCGTGCTCGACGGCGCCGGCCGCCTGACCGAACACTTCATCGGCATCGCCAACATCGAGTCGGACGACCCGGCCCAGGTCCGGCTCGGCTACGAACGCGTGATCCGGCCGCGCTTCGCCGATGCCCGGTTCTTCTACGACGAAGACCTGAAGACACCGCTGGCCGCACACCAGGAAGCCTTGAAGCAGGTCACCTACCAGCAGAAGCTCGGCAGCATCTGGGACAAGTGCCAGCGCGTCGCCGCCCTGGCCGAGACGATCGCAGCCGGGGTTGGCGTCGATCCGGCCCAGGCACGACGCGCGGCCGAGCTGGCCAAGTGCGACCTGCTCACGCGCATGGTCGGCGAGTTCCCCGAATTGCAAGGCACCATGGGCCGCTACTACGCAGCTGCCGACGAAAGCTCGCGCGACATCGCCGATGCGCTCGACGAGTTCTACCAGCCGCGGCAGTCCGGCGACGAGATCGCACCGTCCGCGCTCGGTCAGGTGCTTGCCATCGCCGAACGCCTGGACACGCTCGCCGGTGGCTTTGAGGCAGGCCTGGCACCCACCGGAAACAAGGATCCGTTTGCCCTTCGGCGCGCAGCACTGGGACTGGCCCGCAGCTTGATTGAATGCAATTTCGACATCGTGCTTCCCGCTTTGCTGGACCAGGCAGTGGAGTTGGCCAGCCGCGCTGGCGCCGGCACGTCGTTGCTTGTGAAGCGACCTCCGGGAGAGATCTGCTCAACCGCGACTGGAGTCACGATCTACTCCTTCATCCTTGAGCGACTGCGCGGCTACTACGAGCAGCGCGGCAACTACGACCCGAACATCTTCGAGGCGGTTGCGGCCGTCCAACCGCAGTCACTCAAGGACTTTGACCAGCGCCTGCTCGCGTTGCGCGACTTCGCCGGCAGCGACGATGGTGCCGCACTGGCTGCCGCAAACAAGCGCTGTGGCAACCTGCTGCGCAAGGCCGCCGAAGCCGGCGAGCCGATCCCGGACGAGATCGATGCCAACCGGTTCGAGCTCGATGCCGAGCGCACACTGGCCAGCGAGCTCAAGGCCGCCCGCACCGAGGCCGGGCCGCTGTTCGAACAGCGCCAATACGGCGCGGCCCTGACCCGGCTGGCGCGTCTGCGCCCGGCCGTCGACGCCTACTTCGATGCGGTCATGGTCATGGCCGACGACCCCGCCGTGCGCGGCAACCGCCTGGCGACGCTGCGTGCCCTGCAGGCCCAGTTTCTGCGCATTGCCGACATCGGCCGCCTGGCGAACTGACAGACCGCCGCTTGGAGTCGAGCGCGCTCGACTCCGGCGCCATCTTCCAATCCACACGCCGTGCCGCGACGGCGTCTTCTGTGCCCATTCGAGGCCATGGCCCGGTGCGCAGATCCGGCTGCCGCAGGAACCGGAGATTCGCGACGGACCGGAGTGAGAACTCCACAAGGCCCTGTGCTATAAGAACACCGTGCTGCGTCAGCAGGGATGGATGTCCCCAGGGGATGCCGATCGGCGCGATCGAGCGGGCTGACCCTCAGCCCGCTGGCGCAAGGGAGAGTGCCGATGCCCATCGCATTGCCCATACAGCCGCATCCGCGCGCTACATTTCCAGTCTGCATTTCCTGCAATCGACTCGCCGCCGCCACGTCGCCCGCCTCGACGCGGGACGTGTCTGCCGCTCGCACGCACACCAGGATCCACGCCTGGTTCCACCGCGGCTGGGCTGGCGGCCAGCAGCCGTCCTGCCTTCCATTCAAGGAACAGTGATCATGAACCCGACAATGATCTCCCGCATGCGGATTCAGTTCGCCTTGCGGCTATGCGCGGTGGCACTCTGCGCGGCGACGATGACCGTGGCCGCTGCCGAGCCGATGCAGGGATGGAACGGCACAGCTGCAGCACCTGCGACCGCGGCACTTGCGACCCATGACGAGAGCAGCCTTGCTGGAATTCTCGACGATTCGGGCTATCTGGCTCTGGCGTCCGATTTCGCCGGCACCGTCGATACCTCGGGCTTCGAGCTCATCTCCGGTGCCGGCGAAGCACCCCGATTCCGGGCAACAAAGCACCGGGGCGCCCGCGGCGATGCCGATGATCGCTGGGCCGATGGTTTCGGATTGGGCAATGGCTGTGATGGCCCGGTGCACGCGATGGTCAACGGCGGCAGCGGCGAGGTCTACCTGGGCGGCAGTTTCGGCCTGTGCGGCGATGCCCTGGCTCACAATGTTGTCCGCTATGACCCGATCGGCGATACCTGGAGCGCACTTGGCAGCGGTGACGGGAACGGTGTCAACGGCATCGTTCGAGCGCTCGCGTTTGCCGACGGCAACCTCTACGTTGGTGGCTCGTTCTCCCAGGCCAACACTGGCGATCCGATCACCGCGAATCACCTGGCGCGCTGGGATGGCAGCGCATGGACCACGCTCGGCAGCAGCGGCGGCAACGGGGTCAATGCCGCCGTCTATGCGCTGGCTGTATCCGGCAGCTCGATCTACGTCGGCGGCGATTTCACCTTCGCGAACGTCGACGGTCCGCTGGTAACGGCCAACCGCATCGTCCGCTGGACCGGCGCGGCCTGGTCGGTGGTAGGTAGCGGCGGCGGAAACGGCACGAACTTCACAGTGTTGTCTCTGGCGGTGCTGGCTGGCAATGTCTATGTCGGCGGCGATTTCAGCCAGGTCAACTTCGGGCCATCGATCGCGGCCAACCGCATTGCCGTGTGGAATGGCGCAAGCTGGGGCACCCTGGGCAGCGGCGGCGGCAACGGTGTCAACCACTCAGTCACCGCGATCGCTGTCGTCGGCGGCGGCAATGTCTTCGTCGGCGGCAACTTCAACCAAGTCAATGTCGGGCCATCTCCGGTCAGCGCGAGCCGCATTGCCCACTGGAATGGAGCGGCGTGGTCGGCCCTGGGCAGTGGTGGCGGCAACGGGATCAGCGGGCAGGTGTATGCGCTGCGGGTCATCGCCGGCAACCTGTATGCCGGAGGCAACTTCAACCAGGTCAATGTCGGCGCCGCGGTGACCGCACATCGTCTCGCACGCTGGAACGGCAGCACCTGGTTGAGCGTCGGTACCGGTGGCGGCGAAGGGGTCGACGGGATTGTCCGCGCCATGACCGTCGTCGATGACGAACTGTATGTCGGTGGCGATTTCACCCATCGCAATCTCGGCGCAGCCGCTGGCGCCAATCGCGCGCTGCGCTGGACCGGAATCGACTGGGACGAACTGGGCAGCGCCGGCAATGGCGTCCCCATCAGCATCACGGCCATGGCCGTACTCGACGGCAATGTCTATGTCGGCGGCGAATTCACCCAGGTCGGCGGCATCAGCGCCAATTATCTGGCGCGCTGGGACGGCAGCACCTGGTCGACCGTGGGCAGTGCCGGAGGCAATGGTGCCGATGCCAGCATTTTCGCGTTGACCGTTTCCGGTTCCGACCTCTATGCCGGTGGCAACTTCACCCAGGTCAATGTCGGAGCGCCGATCGCTGCCAACCGCGTGGCTCGATGGAACGGCAGCACCTGGTCGGCGCTCGGCAGTGGCGGCGGCAACGGTGTCAACATGGCGGTCCATGCCCTGGCCGTGTCCGGCGGCGACCTGTTCGTTGCCGGGACATTTTCGCAGGCCAATATCGGCGCCGCCATCACCGCGAACCGGATCGCCCGTTGGAACGGCAGTGTCTGGTCGGCGCTGGGTAGCGGCGGCGGCAACGGTCTCGACAGCTTCGCCTACACCCTGGCCGTCTTCGGTGGTGACCTCTTCGTCGGCGGTCTGTTTACGCAAGCCAATTTCGGCGCGCCGATCCCGGCGAACCGGATCGCACGCTGGGACGGCAGCACCTGGTCTGCCGTGGGCAGCGGCGGTGGCAACGGCATGAGCGGCACGGTGATCGTGCTCGCCGCCAGCGGCGGTCATCTCTATGCAGGCGGCAACTTCACCTCCGCCAATGTCGGCGCGCCGGTCTCGGTGAATCGCCTCGCACGCTGGGACGGCAGTCACTGGTCGGGCATCGGCAGCGGCGACGGGATCGGCGTCAATGGCTCGGTCCGCTCCCTGGTCATCGATGGCGAGCTGTTGTATGTCGCTGGCGATTTCACCCAGGTCAATGTCGGCGCCCCGATTGCCGCTGAGCGCATAGCGCTGTGGAATGGTGCCGCCTGGTCGACGCTGGGCAGCGGAATCGGCGCGCAGTCGGTGTTTGCCATGGTTCGACCGGACGTCGGCTCACTATATGCCGGCGGCATCTTTCGCTCCGCCGGTGGCAAGCCGGCGGCGAATTTCAGCCGTTACTCGCTACTCGCCGAGCTGCTGGTCGAATTCAGCGGACTGGGCACCGGCCAAGTCGTCAGCACCCCGCCCGGCATCGATTGTCCAGGGACCTGCAGCGCCGTCTTTGCCGCCGGAACGCCGCTTGCCCTGGAGGCCAGCGCCGACAGCGATGCCCGCGCACTGGGCTGGTTCGGCATCGACTGCCCTGGCAGTGGACCCTGCAGCTTCGACTTGAACGACGACCGCACGGTCACCGCCGGCTTCGGTGTCAGCGAAGGGCGCTCTTTGCGCTACTACGGCAACGGCAGTGGCGCGCCGACCCTCGATCGCGTCACCGTCGCCCTGCAAGATCCACCGCGGCCGGCGAACATCGGCACCGGTGATTTCACGCTGGAGCTGTGGTTGCGCGCCGCGGACGGCAATGACAGCACGGCCAGTTGTGTCGACGTCAATGACGCCTGGATCGAGGGCAATATCGTCGTCGACCGCGACACCTTCGGCGACGGCGACCATGGCGATTTCGGCCTGTCCCTGATGGCCGGCCGGCTCGCGTTCGGAATCAGCCAGGGCGCCCTCGGCACCACCGTCTGCGGCAGCACCAGCATCAGCGATGGCACCTGGCACCATGTCGCCGTAACCCGCAACGCGACGACCGGACTGACCGAACTCTGGCTCGACGGCGCGCTGGAACACAGCGAAATCGGCCCGGTCGGCGATGTCAGCTACCGGACCGATCGTCCAACCGCCTGGCCCTGGGACGCCTTCCTGGTGTTCGGTGCGGAAAAACATGATGCCGGGCCGACCTATCCAAGCTTCTCGGGCTGGATCGACGAAGTGCGACTGTCGAGCGTGCGCCGATACAACGCGCCGTTTACGCCGGAGGAGACCCTCCCGATCGATGCCCAGACCGAGGCCATGTACCGCTTCGATGCCGGCGCCGGCACGGTGATCTTCGACGAAGCGGTGCAGATCGGCGGCTCCAGTCATGGTCAATTGCGTCACGGCGGCACTCCGGCCGGACCGTGCTGGAGCAAGGATTCACCGGCACTTCAGCGCATCTTTGCGCACGGTTTCCAGCCCGAGGGTTGCCTATCGCCGTGATGCAATCAACTCCGCGCGTAGTCATGCCGGCCCGCGGCACAGCGGGCCGATCAGCCAGTAGCGGCCGTGTACGAGCTTGCCTGCGGCCGCCGAGATCGTGTCGTGGCGCCCTCGCGACGGCGCGGTGTGAGAAATGCGGGCTAGATCGGCTACCACCGCGACCTGCGCCGGCTCGCGCGTCTGCGCGCCTTGCTCGATCTGGTCGTGGCGCGGCTCGGCAGCTGACGACGATGACCACCGGCTGCGCTACAACGGCGCGCGACGGCGCAGCCACGCGTACAACGGCAGGCCGGCGAGCAGCAGCGCGCCGGCCCACAGCTGGGCTTCGATGCCGGTGCCGAACAATGCCCAGAGCGCGAACACCGCCGCGCCCAGCGCCACGGCACGCTGCGGCCACGATGCCTGCGCCCGCAGCCGCCACCACGCGGCGACCGTGAACAGGTACGGCAGCAACACCGATGCGGTCGACAGCAGGATCGCAAACGCGAACAGACCGACCAGGGTCTGCGCCGCGTTCGCCAGCACCAGGGCGCTGGCCAGGCTCGCCCCGACCAGCAGCCCGAATACCGGCGTGCCGTCCCGGTCGACGCGCGCGAACGATGCCGGAAACAGGCCGTCGCGCGCCGCGGCCAAGGGCATCTGCGCCTGGACCAGAATCCAGCCGTTCAAGGCACCGAAGCAGGACACGATCGCGGCCAGGATCAGCGCCGTGCCTGCCCAGCCGCCCCAGACATGCCGGGCCGCCTCGGCCATCGGCGCCGACGAGCCGGCCAGATCGGCGCTCGGCACCAGGCCGATCACCACCGTGCACGCGACCAGGGTTGCAACGCCGGCAATCAGCACGCCGGCGACGGTAGCGCGCGGAACGGTGCGCTCGGCATCACGAACGGACTCCGCCGGCACCGTTGCGACCTCGAGACCGAGAAAGGCCCACAAGGTCAGCGCGGCGGTGGCCGCGGCGACCGCGAACAAATCCTGATCACCGGGATTGAACGGCCGGTAGGCGTCGGCCGGCAACGCGAACAAGCCGATCGTGCCGAACAGCAGCAGTGGGATCAGCTTCAGCACCGTCGTCGCGACCTGCACCCAGCCGGCTTCACGGACACCGATGACATTGATCGCCGTACACAGCCACAGCGCCGCCAGCGCGCACGCCGACGCACGCCATGGCGTCGCGGTCGCTTCCGGAATCAGTGCACCGAGACTTGCCGCGAACGCGACCGCGATCGCGGCATTGCCGCACCACAGCGACACCCAGTAGCTCCACGCGACGGCGAACGCCGGCAGATCGCCGAACGCCGCGCGCGTATACGCATACGGACCGCCGCTGCGCGGGATCGATGCCGCCAGCCAGGCGTGCACCAGGGCCAGCAGCAGGGCGCCGGCCAGGGCCAGGCCCCAGCCGAGCAGGCTTGCGGCGCCATACGGTGCCAGCGTCGCCGGCAGCAGAAACGCGCCCGAACCGATCATGCTGCCGACGACCAGCGCGGTCGCCGCAGCCAGACCGAGCGGGCGCTTGCCGCTCACTCGGCGCCGTGCTCGCGATAGCGGCGGCGCAACAACTCCTGGAAATGATGCACGGCGGTTTCGCGCAGCGGGTTCAGCCGGCCCGGCCGGTACGAGCCCGAGGCCAGACCAAGCTGCACCTGCTCGCAGATCAGTCGGTCCTCGTCCTGCACCTCGTCGCTGAACGCCTCGTCGCGGACGTGCCGCTGCCGCGCTTGGTCATCGTCGACGGCGTCTTCGTAGTAGTAGTCGAACTCGACCCGACAGCGGCGCACGCCCAGCGGCAGCACGCGATTGGTCTGCAAGCGCCCAGGCAGGCTGTTCAGCATCGTGTTCGGCCACAGGTACCAGTACAGCGCCTCACCGCTGCCGTACAGGTCGGCCTCACTCTCCAGCGGACTGAACTGCAGCGAATGCCAGTCGTGCACCTCGGTGATGTAGCTGCGGTAGTCGAGCAGCGCGTTCAGGCCCGGATGCACATGCGGCAAGTGGTAGCCTTCCAGGTAGTTGTCGACATAGACCTTCCAGTTGCATTCGAGCTCGTAGCTGACGCGGCGAGCGTAGCGATAGCCGTCGAAGCGGCGCGTACCGAGCCGGGCATCGATACCGGCGACAAGCGCGGAGAACTCCGGCGTACGCCCCTCGGCAACGAAGATCAGGCCCTGCCACAACTGCACCCGCATCTCCGGCAGCCGGATCGCGGCGGGATCGAAATCCCGCGCATCCTGCATCTCCGGCGCCGAGCGCAGTACACCGTCGAGACCGTAGCTCCAGCCGTGATAACGACAGCGCAGGCGCTTCGCGGCGCAGCCGTCGGCGGTCGCCAAGGGCCCGGCACGATGCCGACAGACATTGTGGAACGCGCGCACCGCGCCGGCTTCGTCGCGCAGCACGAGGATCGGCAGACCGGCGATCTCGGTGACCAGGTAATCGCCGGTGTTCGGGATGCGCCCGGCGTGGCCGACCAGCTGCCAGCTGGCATCGAACACCGCCGCACGGTCGAGCACCACCATATGCGGCGCGCAGTAGAACTCGGCCGGCAGCGCGCAGGCATGCGTAGCCGGCTGTGAAACGAGCGGATCGACGGAACGGTGCGAAGCCATGCGCATCATCAGCCCTGTGGACACGGCACAGGGAAACACCCGCGGCTACGCCCGTCAACCACCCGCGACCCGGACGCGCTGTGCGCAGGCGCACTTCACTTGCGTCACCCGGTTCCGCGGCGGATAGTCGGTACCGTCAACCGGAACAATCGGAGCCTGACCATGCGTATCCTGCTGCTGTGCCTGTCCGTAGTGAGCCTGCTCGGCTGCGCGCTCGGACGCGAAATGCGAACCGAGGCGGCGACGACCGCCCTGCCGTCGGCGCTGGAACAACGCCTGGATCTGGGCCGGGTGATTCTGCTCGGCCAGCCCAATCCCGAAGACCTGCGCCTGCTGCGCGACGAAGGCGTCGTCGATGTCATCAACCTGCGGACCCAGGGCGAGATCGACGCGCTCGGCGATGCCATGCACGAGCCCGAGCTGGCGGCATCGTTGGGCCTGGGCTATCACCATGTTCCGGTCGGCGGCAGCAGCGGCTGGTCCGAGGACGCGACGAACGCGCTCGCCCAGGCCCTGAGCCGCTCCGATGGCCGCGTGCTGCTGCATTGCGCCAGCGGTGCGCGCGCCGGCCTGGTCCATGCCGCGTACCGGATCCGCGACGACAAGATCTCGCCAATGGACGCGATGCGCGAAGTCGAAGCCACCGGCGTCTGGCCGCTGTCGCTGGAAAAGCTGTCCGGCGTACCACTGCGCCTGGAACGCGCCGACAGCGAGCCCGACACCGTCGAGTAGGCGTCGGCGCCGTGGTACACCGTCAGGCCAGCGTCGACACGCGCCAGCATGCGCGACGACAGCGACGACTCGCCAACCGTGGCCGTCGTAGCCGCAGCGGCCAACGTATGCAGCCGCACTACTGATCGGGCGCACCGCTCCGGTCGGCAAGGTCGGTC
>CAZFUH010000110.1:0-11793 GCA_964522235.1 uncultured Rhodanobacteraceae bacterium | reverse complement strand
CAGCGGATGGATCGGCGGTCGCAGCAGAAGGTTCATGAATAATGCGGGCTAGCGAGTCATCCGGACAATTGCGACAGCAGATGCTGCTGGGCGCAATGCGGCATCTGTTCGCCAGCCTCGACGCGCTCGTAGCTGCCGTCCGACCTCAGCGCCCAGGCCTGCGTATTGTCGGCAAGGTAGTTGTCCAGGGTTTCCGCCACCACCCGTTCGGCAAGCGTCGAATCGAGGATCGGAAAGCAGGCCTCGACCCGGCGCAGCAGGTTGCGCTCCATCCAGTCGGCGCTGGCGCAGTAGACCTCGGGTTGAACGTCATTGGCGAACCAGAACACGCGCGAATGCTCCAGGAAGCGACCGACGATCGATCGTACCCGGATCGTCTCGGACACTCCGGGCAAGCCCGGCCGCAACGCGCAGGCCCCGCGCACGATCAAGTCGATCGGCACACCGACCTGCGAGGCCTGATACAGCGCCTCGATCACACCTGGCTCCGTCAACGCATTCATGCGCGCACGTATGCCGGATGGCTTGCCGGCCCGGGCATGCTCGGCCTCGCGGCCGATCTTGGCGATCATGGCCTTGTGCAAGGTGAACGGCGATTGCAGCAGTCGCTTGAGCCGGATCGCCGAACCCAGGCTGGACAGCTGCTGAAACATCTTGCTGACGTCCTCCGTCAGGTCGCGTTCGCTGGTCAGCAGGCCGATATCGGTATAGCTGCGGGCGGTACCGGGATGGTAGTTGCCAGTGCCCAGGTGAGCGTAGCGGCGCAGACCACCCGGTTCCCGGCGTACGATCAGCAACAGCTTGGCGTGGGTCTTGAAGCCGACGACACCGTAGACCACCTGCACACCGGCTTCCTGCAAGCGGTCGGCCAGCTGTATGTTGGCCTCTTCGTCAAAGCGCGCACGCAGCTCGACGACCACGGTCACGTCCTTGCCGTTTCGGGCGGCGTCGATCAGGTGCTGGACGATTGGCGAATTGGCGCCGGCGCGATACAGGGTCTGCTTGATCGCCAGCACGCCTGGGTCATGGGCGGCCTGACGCAACAGTTCGATCACGGTACCGAAGCCATCGAACGGGTGGTGCAACAGGATGTCGCGACGGACGATCTCGTCGAACAGTTTCGGCTCGTCGCCGGCCTGGAAGGCCAGGTGCGGCAGAAAGCCCGGATACTTCAGATCCGCGCGATCGACGCTTTCATAGATCGCGGCGACACGGTTGAGATTGACCGGACCGTCACAGCGATAGACCGCGCGCTCGTCGACCTCGAAGTGCTCGGCCAAAAACGCAGCGATGTCCTTCGGACAGGAATCGGCAAGCTCCAAGCGTACAGCCCGGGCGAAGCCACGCTCGCGCAGTTCGTCCCTGAGCGCATGCGCGAGATCGTCGACCTCGTCCTCGTCGACCAGAAGCTCGCCATTGCGAGTGACCCGGAACTGATAGGAACCCTTGACCGACATGCCCGGGAACAGCTCGTCCATGAATGAACCGAGCAGCGCCGACAGGAACACGAATCCATCCGCAGCACCGGCGATGTCGGGCGGCAGTCGAATGATTCGCGGCAGCGAGCGCGGCGCCCTCACCAGGGCCATGCCGGCTTCACGACCGAAGGCATCGCGGCCTTCGAGCACGACGGCAAAGTTCAGACTCTTGTTCAGAATGCGCGGGAACGGATGCGAAGGATCCAGGCCCAACGGCGACAGCACAGGCAGGATCTCATCGCGGAAATGCTGCAGCAGCCAGCGCTTTTGTTTCGCGTTCCAGCGGTCGCGCGGGATGAAATGCACACCGGCGTCGGTCAGGGCCGGCAGCAGGACCCGGTTCCACAAGGCATACTGCTGGCGCACCAGTTCCTGGCCGCGTTCGCGGATCCGGTTCAGCAGGTCGTCGGGGGCAAATCCGTCCGGCCCGACACTGCGCACGCCAAGCGACTTCTGCTCCAGCACGGTCGCCACCCGGATCTCGAAGAACTCGTCGAGATTTGTGCAGGTGATGCACAAAAACCGCAACCGTTCCAGCAGCGGCACCCGCGGATCCTGGGCCTGCGCGAGCACGCGAAAATTGAACTCCAGCTGCGAAAGCTCTCGATTGATGTACAACGCGGGATCGCGCAGGTCGATCTTGGTGTCCTGTGGGCTGCTGAGGTTCATACTCGGGATCGCTTCCGGCGCCGGCCCGGGCAGCAGATACGCCTGGGCTCCTGTGCTCATTGTTTCACGGACCAGGTGAGCCTGCGCGGCAGTAGGGCTTGAGGCGAACGGCCGGACCGCCGGACGGCTTCTGTCCCGCCGGCTCCCCGGGGTCGTATCGTCTCCCGGCGCGTGCCCGCCCCGGTCCGCGTTCATGCCGCCGGTTCGATCTCGTGCCGCGCCGGCGGCAGCGCCCGCGCCATGGGAAACACACAGCTGAACCGACTGCCGCGGCCGACCTCGCTTTCGATGTCCAACCGTCCCTCGTGCAGGACCAGCACGTGCTTGACGATCGACAAGCCCAGGCCAGTGCCGCCACTCTCTCGAGATCGACTGTTGGAAACCCGATAAAAGCGTTCGGTGATCCGTGGCAGATGATCGGCCGGGATGCCGTGGCCGGTATCGATTACATCAAGTACCAGCTGTCCGGCGTCACGGCGCCAGGCGATGCTGACGGTACCCTTCGGCGGCGTATAGCGGATCGCGTTGGTGACCAGGTTCGAGAAGGCACTGTGCAGTTCCTTGCTCGAGCCGAGCAGGTCGTCATCGCACTGCTGCTGCACGACCACCGTATGCGTGCCTTGGCTGAGCGCACGCGCCTCGCGGGCCAGAGTACCGAGCATCGCGTCCATGCGTACCCGTTCCTCCTGCAGGCCTTCGCCCGCTTCCAGCCGAGACAAGGTCAGCAGATCCTCGACGACACGGGCCATGCGTGTGGACTGGGCGCGCATCTCCAGCAGCATCGGTGCCAGTTCCGGAGCATCCTCGGGCTCGAGCAGGTCCAGGTAGCCGTGCAGCACGGTCAGCGGCGTCCGCAGCTCATGCGAGACATTGGCGACGAAGTCGCGTCGGACCTGTTCCAGATGTGCGAGGTGGCTGATATCCCGGACGATCAGCAATTGCTGGTCGACATTGCCATAGCGAATCAGGCGAAAACCCAGGCGACGACGCTCGTCGTCCGGTGCCGGCACATCGAACAACGCGTCTGCGGCGCCTGCTTGCAGCCAGTCGATCACTCTCGGCGATCGCAGAAGTTGCGAAATCGCGGCGCCGACATCTCGGGGATGGCGCAGGCCGATCAGCCGGGTCGCGGCGGTGTTGAACCACAGGATGCGCTGTTCGGCGCTGAGATAGATCATCGCATCAGGCAGCGCTTCGGCAGCCTCGCGGAACGTCCGCAGCAGGCGCAGCAGACGGCGCTTGCGTGCGCCGCTGTCCCTGCTGCGGCGGCGCAGCAGTTCGTGCAATTCGTACCAGAGACCGAAGCGCTCCGGCGGCGGTTGTTGCCGTCCCGACAGCAGCCAGCCATGCAGGCGATGCAACTTGCCCAGGTGATAGACCAGGAGGGCGCCCAGGGTCAGAGCCAGAGCAGGCCAAGCAAGGCCGAACAGCGCGCCGAAGGCGGCCGAAGCGCCGACGATGAGTGCCAACTGCCAGGACAGACGTTGCCAGACGCGACGCAGTCGGAAATCCATGACCTGAAGCTCAGCCGCTACCGGCACGGACTGCCGAGGCAGTGGGCCGGCGCGGCCGCCAGGGTGAACGTTGCGTTTCCAGCTGCATCCTTGTGCATCCCAGCTTGCGCCTTGAAAAAATGCCCGCATTCCTTCGCTGCAACCATGACCATGAGCTCCGAACCCGAACCGCCAGGGCAACGCGCTCAGAACGCCGTCGAAAAGCGGTAGCCGGCGCCGCGCACGGTCTGCACCATGCCGTCGAGCTGGTAGGGCTCAAGAATCTTGCGCAAACGGCGAATGTGGACGTCGACCGTGCGCTCCTCGACATAGACATTGCCGCCCCAGACGTGGTCGAGCAGTTGTCCGCGCGAGTATACGCGTTCGGGGTGGGTCATGAAAAAGTGCAGAAGCCGATATTCAGTCGGACCGATCTGAATCGACTTGTCGCCGGCGAACACCCGATGCGCGGCGCCATCGACCCGCAACCCACCCAGCTCCACTGAGCCGTGTTCGTCTTCGGCCTGGCTGCGCCGCATCACCGCCTTGATCCTCGCCACCAGTTCGCGCGCAGAGAACGGCTTGACCACGTAGTCGTCGACTCCGGACTCCAGGCCGCTGACGCGGTCGTTCTCTTCTCCGCGCGCGGTCAGCATGATGATCGGCACCTCGCGGGTCAGGTCCTGGCGGCGCAGGCGTCGTGCCAGATCCAGACCGCTCATCCCGGGCAGCATCCAGTCGAGCAGGATCAGGTCAGGCACCTTGTCCATGATCGAGTGTTCGGCCTCACGGGCGTCGCCGGCATGGACCGCCTCCAGACCGGCCTTGCGCAGGGCAAAAGCCACCATGTCCCGGATGGAAGGCTCATCTTCGACGATCAGAATCCGTTTTTGCATGGCAACTCAGGCCGCAGACATGTCCGCGAGCATCATGCTACGAAATTGTTGCACCGAGGTTACACCCTCTGCACCGCTGCAGACGCCACCAGGTCGCGAAACCGTATAGGATCGGATCGACCACCACGACATGCGCCACGAACGCCTGATGATCCGGACCTTGCTGCCCTTGTTCCTGCTGATTCCATTTCCGCTGGCGGCTGTGGAACCCGATCGCACACCGCGCTACGTGATCTACTACAACTCCGATGCCAGCCCGGCCGAGAGCCTGATCGGACTCCCCTACAGCCACATCATTCTGTCCTTCGTCACCTTGCCGGCCGAATCCGGCGAAGATCTCGAACTGTCGGTCGATCCGCGTCTGGTCCGTGCCCTCGATGTCGTCGGCAAGCTGCAGGCCGAGGGCAAGAAGGTCCTGGTGTCGTTCGGCGGCGGCGCCATGGAACTCGACGCCTACCGGCCCGCGGTCGGTCGGGAAGCCACGCTGGCTGCAAACCTGGCCACCTTCGTCGACAGCCACGGCCTGGATGGTGTCGATGTCGATTTCGAAATCAGCCGGTCTCTGTACCAGCCGTTGCCCGATGATGTGTTCGACGGCAGAGCCTTCCTGGTGGCACTGACCCGCGCGCTGCGGCAGGCTTTGCCCGCCGGAGCACTGATCACGCACGCGCCGCAGGCGCCGTACTTCGATCCCGACTGGCACCACGGACCGTATCTGGATGTTCTGCGCCGGGCCGGCTCCGAAATCGACTGGATCACAGTTCAATATTACAATAATCCTGATTTTGATCTGCCGGTCGAGACGCACCTGGTCGGCAGCGGCGATCGGCCGTTCCCTGCCTCGTATGCCGGTATTACCAGCGGTGCCTTCGGTATCTCCTGGCCTCCGGAAAAGACCCTGGTCGGGCTGCCGGTCTACCATGCCGACGCCGGCAACGGCTACCAAACGCCCGAGGTCGTGCGCGCACAGATTCTCAAGCCGCTGATCGACCGCTACGGCGCGAACTTCGGCGGCCTGGCCGGCTGGCAGTTCTCGACCCTGACCGCCGACCATCGCGACTGGAACCAGAACATGGCCCAGGCGCTGCACGACTGAAGCCTTGCCGAACGCACCCCCGAAACGATCGGCAGTTCGCGAAGCCGTCCGGCAGCCGGGACCGGGCTTCACGGCGGCGCACTACCAGCTGGCGCGGAAGTTGTGCCGTTCCTGTTCGCGGTCGTACTCGCGCATTTCGTTGCGGATATACGCAATGGTCTGCTCGACCAGGGGATTTCGCGATTCGTCGAGCAGCTCGGCCTCGAGCAGATGCGCGACGCGCTGGGCAACCGGCAGCATGCTGTTCCATGCGTCCAGCGCCGACATCGGTCCGGGCAGGGTCATGAACAAACTCAGACCCGGGGTTTCCAGCACCGACAGGTCACTGAGATCGAAACTGCCGGGCTTGGCGATATTGGCCATGCTGAACACCGGACCGTCGGCCTCCTTGCCGTCGAGCATGCGGTGGTAGATGCCCATGTCGCCATAGACCAGGCCGACCTTCTCGGCGACGACGACGAGGTCATCGCCGTGCAGACTTGCGCCATCGCGGGCGTGAACGAACAGACTGACGATGCGGTCGAAGCGCCGGTTCGGCCGGGCACCGGGCCGGGGACCGTCGTCGACGCGGGCGGCATTGCCGGCAGTGGCCGTTGCCGTTGCCGTCGGCGAAGTCGAGCGTCCGGCGTTCAGCAGTTCGCCCTGCTCTGGTTCTGGACGATCATCGGCAAGCAGCTCACCCAATTCATCGAGCTGGGCACGCAGCTCCGGATCCAGTTCCAATCCGGTCTCACTGTCGCCGATCACCGGTTCCCGGCGTTCTGGGCTGTGACGACGACGGCCGCCGCCATCGCGCGGCTGCGCCTGCGGCTTGCGCGTGCTGAGCCAGTACACCAAAGGCAGGACGACGGCGAGACCGACGACCAGGATCAGCAGGCTCAGTTGCAGTTGGTCACTCATGGCGATGGGGACCGTAGCCGGGTGGGATCGTTGGCATCGTACCGTACCAGCCTGAACGCAGGAAAAGCCCGGTTCGGCTGAAGCGGCCGGCAGCGTCGCTCAGGCGGCGCCTGCCAGCTCGGCAGCCTCGGCAAGATCGACCGTGACCAGTCGGGATACGCCGGGTTCGCGCATGGTCACTCCGCACAACTGTCGCGCCGCCTCCATGGTCACCTTGTTGTGGGTGACGCACAGGAACTGCACATTCTCGCTCATCTCCCGGACCAGATCGCAGAAGCGCCCGACATTGGCTTCGTCCAGCGGCGCGTCGACTTCGTCGAGGAGACAGAACGGTGCCGGGTTCAAACGGAAGATCGCGAATACCAGGGCCACCGCGGTCAGCGCCTTTTCGCCGCCGGACAACAGGGTGATGCTCGACACCCGCTTGCCTGGCGGCCGCGCCATGATCGCAACGCCGGTGGTCAGCAGATCCTCGCCGGTCAGCTCCAGATAGGCGTGACCGCCGCCGAACAGGCGCGGGAACAGTTGCTGGACACCGACATTGACGCGGTCGAAGGTGTCCTTGAAGCGGCTGCGCGTCTCGCGGTCGATCTTGCGGATGGCATTTTCCAGCGTCTCCAGCGCCGCGACCAGATCGGCGTTCTGGGCATCCAGATAGTCCTTGCGCTTGGACTGCTCCTCGTACTCCTGGATCGCGGCCAGATTGACCGGTTCCAGGCGACGGATCTTCTGCTCCAGATCCTCAAGCGCATGCGCCCACAGGTCGGCATTGGCGTCGTCGGGCAGACCGGCGATCAGATCGACGACCTCGAACCCGGCCTCGGCGACGGCAGCGGCCAGCCCCTCGGCGCGCAAACGCAACGCCTGTACGCGCATGCGTGCGCTGCCGATGGTCTCGCGCAGTTGGCCGGCTTCGCGCTCGAGGCGATGCCGAGCCTGTTCGCGCTGGCGAAACTCGCTTTCACAGGCATCCAGGGCTTCGCGCGCGGCGGCCAGATCCTTGTCGACCAGCACGCGTTGTTCCAGTGCCCGCTGGCGAGCCTCGTCGAGCTCGGCCAACGGCGCCTGCGACTGCTGGTACTGCTCGGCAAGTTCGGCGGCGCGCCGGCTCAGCTGTTCACGCTGACCGTGCATCCGGCCCAGGGCCTGCTCCAGCGAGGTCAGGGCGGAACGCCGCGCCTCCAGTTCGCGATCGACGGCATGCAGTTCGCCACGCGCCCGCTCGGCGCCGCTGCGCCCCTGTTCACGAGCGTCGAGCAGTTGCCGGCGTTCGGCATCGAGTCCGCCACGCTGGCCTTCAAGCTCGGCCATGCGCGTCAACGCCTGTTCGAGCCGAGCGCGGCCGCTGCGCACCTGCGCCTGATCGTTCTCGAGTTGCGACGTCAACGCCGCGGTCTCCTCGGCGATCTGGCTGAGACGACGCTGGGCGGTCTCCATACGACCGCGCTGGCTGCTCAGCTGCCCGGCCAATTCGCTGAGCGTGCGGTGCGCCTGATAGACCGCGCGCTGTGCGTCGTCACGCTCGCTCTCAAGCTCGCGACGGCGCTCCTTGATGCTGTCCTGGCGCTGCTCCAATTCGGCGAACTCGCCCGTGAGCGCTTCCAGATCGGCGCGCACCTGGGCGATTTCGTTCTCGCGCGCGAGTACGCCGGCCTGAGCGCCACTGCCGCGCACGGTGCGAACGAAGTCCGCGCCCAGCCAGACGCCGTCGGGCGTGATCACTGAGGCCGCCGTCGGCAGGCCCAGCAAGCGCTGCCGGGCGCTGGCCAGATCCGGTGCCGTATGCACGCGCGCAAGCAGATTCAACGCCGCAGCCGGACCCTGGGCATAGGCGGCCAAGGTCGCTTCCGGGCCGCCGCGCGCCGCACCGGCACCGGCGATCACGCTCAAGCCCTGATCGGCGACCGCTGCCAGCTCGTCGGCATAGCGATCAGGATCCTCCTCGACCGCGGCATCGAGCCAGCCGGCAAGCACGGTCTCGACCGCCGCCTCCCAACCTGGATCCACCTTAAGTGCCTCGCCCAGACGGGTGCTGCCGGCCAGACCCAGGCGTTCCAGCAGTGCCTTGCGCTCTGGCTGATCATCGCCGAGCGCCGCGTGCTGCAGCGCTTCCAGCGAGGCCAGCCGGCCGCGCAGCGACTGCTCGCGCTTGCGCAGCTCGGCCATCTGCTGTTGCATCTGTTGTTGCCCGGCTTCGGCTTCGGCGAGCGCGTGCCGGCAGCGCTCCAGTTCGGCGCTGTCCTGCTCCAGCCGTTCCCGCAGTACCGCCTCCTGCTCTTCCTGCTCGGCCAGTCCGCGGGCCAGCGCGTCGGCGTCATTGCGGTCACGCTCCTGCGCCAGGGCCGCGAGCCGACGGTCCCCGTCCAGGCACTGCTTGTCGAGCAACTCGATACGGGTTCGCTCGACCTCGGCCGCCTGGGCCGACTCGTGACTGCTCCGGGCGTGCTCGTCCTGGCGCAGCTGCCAGTCGGCCAGCGCGGCTTCGGCCTCACGCAGGCGGGTGCCGGCATGGTCGGCGCGCTCGCGCGCCTCGACCAGGCGCGGTTCCGCGTCCTGAATCAGCGCGGTCAAGGCCTGGATCTGCTGGCTGTCGGCGTCGATATGGCCTTCGATCTCGGCCAGACTCTGCCCAGTCTCGGCGTGTTGCCGCTGCAAGCGCTCTCCCAGATCGCGCTGATGGCTCAAGGTCTGTTCGACCCGGGCGATCTCCCCCGCGACCCGGTAACTCTCGGCCTGGACGGTATTGAAACGCTCGCTGGCCTCGACCTGACGCTCATGCACCGACTCCAGCGCCGCTTCGACATGGCGCTGCTCGGCGACAATCCGCTCCAGCTCGGTCTCCTGCGCGCGCAGGGCGGTGTCCTGCTGTTCCAGGTCGGTCTCATGCTGGCGCAGGTCCATCGCCTTGAGCTCGGCATCCTTGCGCGCCTGATCGGTCTTCAGCTCCTGCCAGCGTTCGGCCGCGCGCGCCTGCCGGCGCAGATGCTCGATCTGTTTGCCGACTTCCTCACGCAGGTCGTCCAGGCGCTCCAGGTTCTCGCGGGTATGACGAATCCGGGTCTCGGTTTCGCGCCGGCGCTCCTTGTACTTGGATATGCCTGCCGCTTCCTCAAGATGCACGCGCAACTGCTCCGGCGCCGCCTCGACGATCTCCGAGATCATGCCCTGCTCGATGATCGCATAGCTGCGCGCACCCAGGCCGGTGCCGAGAAACAGATCGGTGATGTCGCGGCGGCGGCAGCGGGTACCGTTCAGAAAATAGGCCGATGTGCCGTCGCGGGAAACGCTGCGCTTGACCGAAATCTCGTTGAAACTGGCGTACTCGCCGGTGATCAGACCGTCACTGTTGTCGAAGATCAGTTCGACCATCGCGGTGCCGACCGGCTTGCGCGCGTTCGAGCCGGAGAAGATGACGTCGGTGAGCTGTTCGCCGCGCAAGCGACTGGCGGCGCTCTCGCCCATGACCCAGCGGATCGCGTCGATGATGTTGGATTTGCCGCAGCCGTTCGGGCCGACGACGCCGGTCAGATTGGTCGGCAGGTGCAGGGTGGTCGGATCGACGAAGGACTTGAAGCCGGCCAGCTTGATCGTGCTCAGGCGCATGTATGTTCAGATACTTGGAAGCGGGCGGCGCACCGGGATCGGCGACCGATTCGACCGGACGGAAGACCGGCGGGCCGGCCGAGGCCGGCCGGCGGGACGCGCGAGTATATCAGGGCCGGAGCCGCGCCAAACCGCGGCGAGAACCCCATAGCGACTGTCCGGCGTCAGTTCGGCTCCGGCAGGATCTCGATGTCGGCCTGGGCCTTGAGTCCTTCGACCACAGCCCGAGTCGAGCGCGCGACCAGCATCCGACGGATGCCTTCGCGAACCTGCTCGAAGCCGGGCGGCTGGAACGGTCGGGTCTGGTACAGGTGGATGACATGCCAGCCGTACTGGGTCTGGACCGGCTGCGGGGTCGCCAAGCCCGGTTCCAGCTCACGCAGGGCGGCGGCAAACGGTTCGGGAACCTGACCGAGCTTGATCCAGCCCAGCTCGATCGCCTGCTGGGCGCGTTCCCGGTACTGATTCTGAACCGCGGAAAAGTCCTTGTCGGCCGAAAGCTTGGCGCCGGCCTCGGCGGCCAGGGCCTGATCCAGGAACAGCAGGTGTGCGACCTTGTATTCGAGATTGCCGTTGATCGCGCTCTGCTGATCGTATTCGCGGCGCATGCTGGCTTCGTCCGGTTCGCTGGCCGCGCCGAGGCGACCGAGCACGGCATTGGCGCGACCGGCCAGGGCGTTCAACTCGATCTCGGCGCGGACGTCGACAGCCGCGAGATCGGCGTGCTCGCGCGCCGCCGCGACCAGGACCGCATACTCAATCAATTCATCCAGCGCCCGGGCCCGCTGCTGCGGATCAGCCAGATCCAGGCCGCGACCTCGGGCCATCGCATCCAGCCAGGCCTGCCGGATCCCGACCCCGCCGACCCGTGCAACCACGGCACCGGCGTCAGGCACGGTCAACGGCAAGGCCAGCGCGTCGCTGGCTTCGGGCGCCGGTGTCGGCGGCTGCGCCATGCAGGCGGCCAGCATCAGCAGTACGGTGACAACGAACGGCTTAGCAGGATTCATGACGGGCATCGACAGTCACAGCCGTGGTCAGTTCCCGGTCGCGGCTTCATCGGGGGTTTGCGCCTGGATCGCCAGGGCATGGATGTCGGTCTGCATCAACTCGCCCAGGGCCGCGTACACGGCCCGGTGGCGGGCCAACGGCGCCTGACCGGCGAAGCGCGACGACACCAGACGGACCTGGAAATGGCCTCGACCGTCGGCAGCGCCGGCATGGCCGGCGTGGCGGTGCGACTGGTCGCTCAGTTCGAACGCGACCGGTTCGAATGCCGCGCGCAGGCGGCGTTCGATCTCCGCCATCCGTCGCTCTGGAATCACGGCAGCACCTTGCGGAATGGAAATACCTCGACCGAGGCATACACGCCTGCAGCGATGTAGGGATCGCTGTCGGCGAATGCCTGCGCCTGCGCCAGATCGTCGAACTCGGCAACGATCATGCTGCCGCGAAAGCCGGCCGGGCCGGGATCCTCGGCATCGATCGCCGGCAGCGGCCCGGCCAGCAGCAAGCGCCCCTGCGCCTGCAATGCATCGAGGCGGGCCAGGTGTGCGGCGCGCGCCGCCTGCCGCCGCGACAGCGACTCGGGGTGATCACGGCCAAGAATCAGATACCACATGCGATTGCGAGCTTGCGTCGAGGAAGCCGGATTCTAG
>CAZFUH010000109.1:0-11810 GCA_964522235.1 uncultured Rhodanobacteraceae bacterium | reverse complement strand
GCCGACTATCGCCAGTCCCGATTGATTCCCCTCGCCGAGTTCAACCGGATGGCGCTGCGGCCGGACGTCCTGGTGCTCGATGCCCGTTCTGCCGCCGCCTTTGCCGAAGGGCATATTGCCGGCGCGGTCAACCTGCCGTTTTCCGATTTCACCGACGACAAGCTGGCGCAGGTGATCGGCGACAGCGATCGGCCGATCCTGATCTACTGCAACAACAACTTCAGCGACAACATCGCGCCGGTGCGGACCAAGCGGATCGAGCTGGCGCTGAACATTCCGACCTTCATCAACCTGTACGGCTACGGCTACCACAACATCTACGAGCTCGGCGACCTGGTCAGCATCGCCGATCCGGACGTGCGCTGGGTCAGCGAGCAAGGCGACGCACCATAGGCCAGGCCGTCGAATCGTCTTCTTCGGCGCACACGGCCGTCACCGCGAGCGAGCCCCCGGATGAAATTCACCAGCGTCCGAACCTGCGCGCTGTCGCTGCCGGAAGTCACCGAACAGCCGTACTTTCATTTTGGCTCGTTTCGAGGGCGTGGCAAGATTTTCGTCACCATGCCGCACTGATCGGCTCAAGGTTGGATACTGGCGGCATGAATGCAGATGTCGAACCGGTGCGGGCCGATCTATGGTTGTGGGCGGCGCGCTTCTTCAAGACGCGGGCGCTGGCCAAGCAGGCGCTCGAGGCCGGGCGGGTGCGCGTGGCCGATGCCGCCTGCAAGCCGGCGCGACTGCTGCGCCTTGGCGACCGGATTTCGGTGCGCCGGGGTGACGAGCTGTTCGAGATCGAGGTCGTCGGGCTGTCCGACCGCCGCGGTCCGGCGGCAGTCGCGCAGACGCTCTACGTCGAAACCGAGGCGGCCCGTGCGCGCCGCCTGGCCGAGTCGGCGCAACGCAAGGCCGAGCGCGCCGGGTTCAAGCCGCCGGAGAGCAAGCCGGACAAGCGGGCGCGGCGCCTGATCCGTGCACTTGGCGACATCGATGCGATGTAGCTGGGCGCGGGTTTGCTCCTGCCCGCGCCCGTTCCGATGTCGCCGTTTCATCACGCTGCGGCCTTGTCCTCCGGCGCCAAGCCCAGTGCATTGGCGACGCCAGCGCCATAGGCCGGATCGGCCTTGGCGAAGTGCGCGAGCTGGCGTCGGACGATGGCCTCGGGTACGCCCTGCATTGCCGCGGCGATGTTGCTGAACAGGCGCCGCTTCTGGCCGTCGTCGAACAGACGGAACAGGTTGCCGGCCTGGGTGTAGTCGTCGTTGCCGTCGCGATGGTCGTAGCGGTCGGCGTCGCCATGCAGCGGCAGCGGCGGTTCACGTCGGGCCGGTTCCTCGACCGGGCCGTCAAACGAGTTCGGTTCGTAGTAGGCGTCGACCGGGCCGGTCTTCGCCTCGAAGAAGCGCATCGAGCCATCCTTGTGATAGTGGTGCATCGGGCAGCGTGGCGCGTTCACCGGCAACGCCTCGTAGTGTGTGCCGAGGCGATAGCGATGCGCGTCGGCATAGCTGAAGATGCGCGCCTGCAGCATCTTGTCCGGCGAGAAGCCGACACCGGGGATGACGTTCGACGGCGAGAAGGCGACCTGTTCGATCTCCGCGAAGTAGTTGTCGGGATTGCGGTTCAGTTCGATGATGCCGACCTCGATCAGCGGGAAATCTCCGTGCGGCCAGACCTTGGTCAGGTCGAACGGATTCCAGCCGGTGCGTTCGCTCCAGGCAGCGGCCTCGGCCTCGCTCATGATCTGAACGCAGAAGCGCCATTTCGGGTGATCGCCGCGCTCGATGGCAGCGAACAAGTCCTCCTGGGTCGATTCACGCGTGCGCCCGACGACGTCGGCGGCTTCGTCGTTGGTCCAGTGCCGGTGGCCCTGCAAGGTCTTGAAATGAAACTTGACCCAATGGCGTTCGCCGGCGGCGTTGATGAAGCTGAAGGTATGCGAGCCGAAACCGTCGACATGACGCACGCCGATCGGCAGGCCGCGGTCGGAGAACAGGATCGTGACCTGATGCAGGCTTTCCGGCGACAACGACCAGAAATCCCACATCGCGGTCGGCGAACGCAGGTTGCTGCGCGGATGACGCTTCTGGGTGCGGATGAAGTCCGGGAATTTCAGCGGATCGCGAACGAAGAACACCGGCGTGTTGTTGCCGACGATGTCCCAGTTGCCTTCCTCGGTGTACAGCTTGATCGAAAAGCCGCGAACATCGCGCTCGGCGTCGGCGGCGCCAAGTTCGCCGGCGACGGTCGAGAAACGCATGATCAGCTCGGTCTGCTTGCCGACCTGTTCGAACAGCTTGGCCTTGGTGTAGCGGCTGATGTCGTGGGTGACGGTCAGCTGGCCGTAGGCGCCCCAGCCCTTGGCGTGGACGACGCGTTCGGGAATGCGTTCGCGATTCTGGTGTGCGAGTTTCTCGACCAGATGCACGTCCTGCAGCAGCAGTGGGCCGCGTGGACCGGCGCTGAGTGAATTCTGGTTGTCGGCGACCGGATTGCCGGCGCTGGTGGTCAGGATGGATTTCTTGCTGGCGGACATGGCGGGCTCCTTGCGGGTGATCAGTCCATCCTCCTCGCCAGCGTCTGGAATGTGAAATGAATTGTCGCAACCGATTCGATAGCCCCTGGCTATGACTGCGGTTGCGGCGGCGGTTGCATCTCCAGATGCCGGGCGCAGCGAAACACCATTGCGGCACGGCTGCGCACGCCGAGCTTGATGAAGATCTGCTTCAGATAGGTCTTGACGGTGTACTCGCTGATTCGCAGCCGGTCGGCGATGCGCTTGTTGACGTGACCGAGACAGACCAGACGGACGATCTCCAGTTCGCGAGCGGTCAGCAGTTCGGTCGGGTCGTCGGCACCCGGCCCGGCGTTCGTCGGCAGCTGCTGGACGATGCGGTAGCAGCGGCCGTCGAGCTGAATCTGTGCCAGTTCCCGGCGGCTACCGTTGCCGTTCGCGCTGCCTTCTTCGGTATCGGCGGGGACGATCAGGCAGTGGATGTCGCGAACGTCGAAAGCGGCGGAACCGAAGACCGGGGGAAGAACGGCGCCGAGGCGACCGTCGAATTTGCCAGAACGCGCCATGTTACGGCTCTCGATGCGGCAGCGGCCGCGACGATGGGGCGGACCGCGGGAGCCGGCCGAACCACGCGGCTACGGTCACCAGGGGCTACTCAATGAAATACGGGAAATTCTCGGACATGATGACAATCGTCGAATCGGTAGTTGCGACCTCGCTAGAAATGTGATGCAGCGCTCATTCCGGCCCGGCTTGCGCCGTGTCGAAGGCCAGTCGCGGTGGCAGTTCGCGGGCGACGCAGGCGCGACGTGGATCACGCTCGATCAGGGTCGGCTGGACACGCGGCGGCACCGGTTCCCGGATGCCGAACAAGGCAGCGAGATTGGCCCGTGGATCGTGCACCGGACGCAGCACTTCGGCCGGTCCGGTCAGCAATGGGGTGACGCCTGGACCATGACCACTAACCGTGCTGTCGCCATGAACGATGATGCCGATCGTGATCCGGCCGCGGCGCAGCGACGGTCCGCGCCGGACATCGGCATCGACGATCGCGACCAGATCACCGAAGCGCAGGCTGCCGAGCCGGTACCGGCGCCGGATGCGCGCGTCGGCCAGCTGGATGTCGTAGTCGCCGCGCCAGGCATTGCTCTTGCCCAGACCCGAACCCATGATCGTGGCGGGAATCCGGTGCGTCACCGGAACTTCGAGGCCACCGTCGCGCTCGACCAGCCGCCAGCGCCAGAGCAGACGCGGAGCGCAGTTCAACACCTCGATTCCTGGATGGTCGAGCAGGCGAACGCCCAGGCCATGGCTGAGAATCTGCACGCGGTCGCCGATGCGCATCGCCAGCAGTACCCGGGTCGGAAAATCGACCATGACGTGATTGATGCCGCCGTGCTTGCCGGTGACCAGGCCGCGTTGGCCGGTCATCGGGCCGCTGATGACGCAGGCCAGGTTGCCGACGCAGGCGTAGGTGATCAGTGCATTGTTCGGGCCATCGCGTGGGCCGACCACTTCGCGGCCATTGTTGTGCAGGGCGACACCGGGCTCGATGTGATCACCGGCGAGGCCGACGCAGAGATCGCCGATCCGTCGATTGACGACGATGCCGCCGGTCCCCGGCAGAACTCGTGGCGCCCCGTCGTAGCCGATCCGATACGGGTTGCCGCGCGCGACAGGGTGCGCGGCCTGGCCGGCGACGCTGACCGCGAGCAACTCGTTCTCGTTGACCCGTGGACGTCGACTCATCGGTTCGCCACTCCAGGCAGCTCGTAGTGGTAGACACGCGCGCCTCGCCACGGCGAGCGGCCGACGTTCGCGATGGTGTCATCGACGGCAAGATCGAAGCTGTCGCTGCCGTCATTGCGCGCGAAGTCGCCGGCACGCAAGGCCGCCGGCACCGATTCCGGCAGCAGGACCTGGGCGACCGCCAGCGGCAGGCCGGCCCAGAGCAAGGGTCCGGTGCCGGCTTCGGCCAGCAGTTCGAGCAGGTGCTGGCGTTCGACTTCGACCAGGGGACCGTCTGGCGCCGGCAGCAGCGGCAGGTCCAGCACTCGGCAACTGGCAGGCAAGGCCGATAGCGGGTGGTCGGGGGCCAGGGTCAGGACCCGCACCGGTCCGAGCGCAGCCGCCAGCGAAAAGGCATCGAGCAGGCCGAAGAAGCCGGCGCTCTCGGTCAGTTCTTCGGCCGGGTCGGCGCGTGCGGCCAGCGCCTGATGCAGGGCTTCGTAGCGTTCGACGAGATTGTCCGGCGCGCTGTCAGCCAGCGACGACTCGCTGAGATTGTCGCTGACCCAGTGCAGTCGGCAGTGGCCGAGATCGGTGCAGGTGCGCACCGCTTCCCAGAGCCGGATTGCGGTGACCACGTCGGCGCCCTGTTCGCCGCGCTGCTCACGCTCGGCATCGGCCCAGAACGCCAGCGGATCGCGGCGATAGAACTCGCTGGAATCCAGCGCCTGCCAGAACGAGCGTACGACCCACAGGTCGATGACCGCCGACAAGCGCTGGATCAACTGCGCGCCCAGCGGTGTGCCGAGCGCGAGCAGGGGATCGACGACGCAGGACCAGCGCCGGGCCCGGATTGCAATGTCCAGTTCGGGTGTGGCCATGGTCGCGATCGCTCCCGGTCTCGTATCGATCAGGCCGCCTGCGTCGCCGGCGCGCTACCCAGGACACCGCGCAAGGCCGGCGTCACGCCCGGAAAGCCACGTCCCTCCGGCGTCATCCGGTAGGCCGCCAACCAGGCCTCGGCATGTCCGCCCATCGGCCGGATCACCGACTGGAACAGGATCGGATCGATCACGGTACGGAAGTCGTTGTCGGCGACGAACTGCAGAATGCGGCGGCCACTTTCGGCCATCTTCGCCCGTTGCGACGGTTCCGCGACCCCGCCCAGGTAGCGGTTGGAGACGATCTCGACCACGTCCCACTTGGTGTTGGCGTCGAACGCCTTCTTGATGTCCGGGCAGTCCAGCAGCTTCAGGATCTCGACCAGATGGTGGCCGACCTCCATCGCCAGCGAAAAGATGTTGCCGTAGGTGCTGCGGTCGAGCGCGTAGCGCAGATCCAGGCCGATGCGCTGGATGGTGCCGACGCTGCCGAACGGGCGCTGGTCGATCAGCTGGCCGCCGCGAATGACCTCGCCGATCAGCAGGTCGCGGAAGTACTGGCCGACCGAGGCCATGAAGCCGACCAGCTGGCGATGGAAGTTGCGGTTGACGACGGCACCGGCCGGCGCCTGCGCACTGCCGTAGTTGAAGGCACGGCGATACGCGATCATCCGGTCCGCGCGCTTGTAGCGCAGAGGTTCCCACTTCTGCAGCAGGTACAGGCCGTGCGCACCGGGGCCGCGCTGGATCCGCATCTTGCCCAGGCGGAACAGACGCAACAGAACGTCGACGACCTCGAAAATCTTCATTCGCTCGTGCTGATAGATGTAGTACAGCTCGGCGGCGGCGTGCAGCTGGCTGGGAACGACCGACTCATCGAAGTCCGGTTGCAGATGCGGGTACGGAACGGAATCGAAGCCGCCGCTGCTGCCGTTGCCGCCCAGGCCGATCAGGTCGACGAAGCCGTTGCGGCCCTCGCCGCCGGCGGCATCGCGCAGCAGTTGGCCAAAGCGCTCCTCGAACTGGGTTTCGAACTGCTGGCGCTGCTCCGGCGGCAGCGCACCCAGCTGCTCGCGCAGGAAGGTTTCCCATAGCCGCTGGATGGTCTCGGTAGTCTGGAAGCTCATGGCAGTGGTCCTTTCGTTCGCGTGGCTGCGGCGGCCGGTCAGGCCTTCGCCGGCTTTGCGGTAGAGGTTTCGGACAGGGACAGCGCGTCCAGGCGCAGACGGGCGAGCGCGCGCAGGGCACGGTGGAACACGGCGTCGTCGAAGTGCTCTCCATCCAGCGCCATGTCCAGCGCGCGATAGGCCTCGACGTCGGTCCAGTCGATCTGCTTCAGTGCGGTTCGCGCCGACTGGATCGTGCTGGCGTTGACCTTGACCATGGCGAGGGTCCGGTCGATGTCATTTTTCCGGTCCTTCCAGCTTCTGGCCAAATGGTAAACTGCCATTTCTGCCAGTTCCAGGGCGCGGATCGCGCCCAGTCCCGGTTTCGAGATCGGACCGTCGAGCGGCACCGCCGCCGGCGCCGGCTGGCTGCGCGCCAGCTGCTGCCCGATGCCGTGCACCGCCTTGACCAGGCGGCTGTTCAGTTCGAGGTTGGCCAGCGCGACCTGCATGTAGGGGGTATTGCCTTGGCGGATCATGGCGCCGTCTCCTCAGTGGTGGTCCGATTGCTTCATCAGGTCGTCGATGTCGTCGGCAAGATCGCTCTCCGGCAGGCCGCGACCGTCGGCACCGGTGTTGTGGATCCCACCGCTGAGAATGGTTTCAAACGGCGCCGGCATCGCCGGTCGCAGCGCGTCGATGCGCAGCTTGCCACCGCGGGCGTCTCTCAAGGCCAGCTGGAACAGGGCGCTGATGACGCCGCGTTCGCCGAGCATTGCATCGGGCACGCAGGCCGGCGCCAGCTGCCGCACCAGCAGTTCCCAGTCCTGTTCCGCGGCGTACTGAGCCAGCAGTTCGTGCTGGATCATCTTGAGTTCACCGGCCCCGGGTTGCGGGCCGATTTCCAGTTCGGCGGCGATGCGCTCCAGCCGGCGCTGCACCTTGGCATCGCCCGGCAGATCCAGCGGACGCTTGCCGTTGCCCTTGTCCTTGTCGGCAAAACCTTGCAGCAGGGCGCGGATCAGGTAGCCGGCGGCGGCGGCGCGAATTTCCGGGGCGCTGCGCTGCGATTCGGCGACGGCATAGAGATCGATCGCGCGGTCGAGCTGCTGCAAGATCAGGTCGAGCAGCACTTGTCGTTGCGCCTCGCTGCCCTCGCAGACGCAGTGCGCCAGGCAGTCGAGCAGGCCGGCCAGTTGCCGCCGTTGCAGAACCAGGCTGGACAGCCGATCCTCGCTGTCATCGGCATCGTCGCCGCCGTAGACGCCGTAGCTGAGCACGGCTGGCCGCGCGATCCGCAGCAGCCGGAAGCCTCCGGCCGGCCGGAACGCATCGACGAACAATTGCAGTGCCTCCCAGAGCGCGGTCAACGGTGGCGAATGCGGATTCACCGGTTGCTCGGCGAGCACGCGGATCAAGCGCTGGAAACGTTGCAGTTCGATCCGCGCAGTGGCGCCGAGTGCGCGCAGACCACTGCTGCCGTGGCTGCCGCGCTCGATCAGGCCATCCATGATCCGCGCCACCTCGTGCTCGTGCAGCAGAGCGCGCAGATCGCCATGTCCATGACTCTCCAGCCAGCCGAACAACTGCCGATAGGCATCCAGGCCGCGCGGCCAGTCCTGGGCCGAATAGGCCTCCTGGGCCGATCCGGTGAGATTGCGCAGGGCGTAGATCACCGCTTCCCGGCGCGTCTGCAATTCGCTGGCCGACACCGGCAGCAGATAGCGGCCGCCGGAGTAGCCGGCATTGGCCAATGCCTCGCCCATCAGTACCAGCAGCACGGCCGCGATTTCGTCCAGGCTGCGCGCCAGGCTGCGGTACTGGTTGACCACGTTCGGCGACAGGGTGCCGATCAGACGCGCCAGTCGGGCGAAGTCGCCGAGCTGCTTGCGGATGGCGAAGGCGCGATCACGCTGATGGATGTCCAGGGCCAGGCGCGCGGCCTGGAGACCGGTCTCGATCGCGGCACGGATCGACGAGGCCCAGCCGGCCAGTTCCGGGCCGATGTCCTTGAGCAGGACATGCGCGGTCAGCTCGTTCAAGTCCGATTCCAGATCGCTGCGCGCCTGGTCCAGATCCAGCGACGTCGGTCCGGCTGCGGTCAAGGTCGCCAGCGGCGACGGAGCGCGCGGCGCCAGCGGCAGTCCCGCCGACTCCTGTGCGATTGCGCGGGCGCGTGGCAGGTCGCCGTAGCGCTTCATCAGGCCCGCGGCAACGTCCAGCGCACTGCTCGGATCGGAAGCGCCGAGCAATTCTCGGATCAGCCCGTCCAGGTTTTTCGATGATGGGACGAGACCCTTGGAAGAGGTGGCGAGGCCACTGGCAGGAGGGCGGTTCATCTGAGGTCACCTCGGCGATGAGAACAATCGTGAAAGAGCGGGCGTCACGCGGCCAATCGTTCAGTGGCGACCGGCGAAGCGCGAGCCCGGGCCCGTTGGCGGTGCCCGGTGCCGGCGTCGGCCAGGTGTCGAATCACCAGCTGCGCCAGATGGTTGGGACAGGTGCGGCCGCTGGCCAGGGCGTAACTGGCGGCGCTGAGCAGAAAGCGCGGCGGCAGGTTGGCGTCGGCACGGCCGGCGGCGAGTTCGCGGCCGCCAGCGCGGATCGCCGCCTGGTCTTCGCGGCGGAACGGCAGAATGTCGGCCAGGGCGCGCTGGGCCAGGTTGCGCCGCGTCTGGAACGCGATTTCGTCGACGATCATCGGGATCACCCGGCCGGCGCTGCGCATCAGCGGCGCCGGGATGCGATGACCGCGAGCCGGCTGGTACAGCTTGCGCCAGACCTTGAGCAGGCGCTCGGCATCGGTGTCGAAGCCGAGCCGGCGCAACATCTCCGCCTGCATGGGTACGCGCAGGTACGCGGTCGGGTGCGCGCCACCGGGCCGGTAGGTCAGTGTTCTGGGCGCTGGATGGGCGAGAAAGTCGGCCATGCCCCATGCCGCGGCCGGTCCGCCGAGCAGGATTGCGGCCAGGTCGGCAAAGATCTCCTTGTGCCAGCGGCCGTAGACCGTGGCCAGGAACGGGTCGCGCAGGTTGCCGATCATGCGCCGCAGGACCGCCTGTCGGTTCTCCTGCCAGATGCCCAGGTCGGCCTGCAGGTTGTGCGCGACCTCGTGCAGGAACACCGCCTGCCACGGATGATCGCGATCCCATGGGATGCGGATCAACGGAAACGGATTGGCCTCGCCGAGCAGACGGCTGAGTTGCACGCCGCGGCGCATGGTCGCGGGCGAATAGCCGTGTTCCATGTAGCAGACCGGCTTCAACAGCGGACCGGGAAAGACCCGGGGGGCATTCTCGCGAATCGCCTGGTAGCAGTCCTCGGCGATCGCGTCGTGCGCGGCCAGGGCCGGACCGAAGCTGGTGCCGCGCTGGGCGAAGACTTCGTAGAACATTCCGAACAGACGCCGTGCACGATCGAGTTCGCGTTCGACCAGGGCCATGTCGACCAGGATGCGCGCATTCGACGCGCGCTCGAAGCCGCGCGCGAGCTGGTTGAAGCGGCGGCGCACCGAGGTTTCGATGCGGCCCAGGCGCCGGTTCGCGGCGGCGAAATGCGCCGGCGACGGCGCGTAGGGCATGTCTTGCGGCCGAATGCCGACGAAGGCGTTGTCGATCCGGCCGAGCCGGCGCAGACGCGCCGACAGGCCGATCAGCTTCGTCCGCAGGAAGGTGCGCGTGATCATGCCCTTCGCTCCGTCATCGACACAGTCGTGGTCAGCGGCCGCGAACCCGGATCGTCACCGGGCCGCGGATGTTGATCGCTCGTGCGCGACCACAATGCCGGCAGCCGGCTCGGGCGCCGCCGCGACGCAAGGCAACGGCGACCGGAGCGACGGCACGACGCACCGCCGGCACGGCCACCCGGGGCGGAATCGCGCGTCGTGCCGGCGGCACCAGCGGACGCGCCAGTCGGCGCACGATCGGCGGCCGGCGAATCGCGCGTGCGGTTGCTGCCCGCACGACCTGCGGTACCCGGCGCACCGGCAGCTGCCGGCGCTGGACGGCGCGAGCGACGGTGCGCACCACCCGCGGCACCACGCGCGCGGCACGAGGACCGGCACGACGCACCGCGGCGCGGGTCGCCTGGGCCGCGGCACGGACGATCTGTCGGCGCTGACCGGCGGCGGCACGAGCGACAGCGGGCATGGCTCGGCGCAGGGCCAGGCCGGCGATCACCGGAGCGGCGGCGTCGACCTCGTCCTCGTCCATCGCTTCGACCAATTCGTCTACGGCCTCGAACTCGTCGGCACCGTCGGCGAGCAGACGCCCGGCGACGTTGGCGACGCGGCCGATCAATTGCGCTTGCGGCAGCGGGATGGCGCTGGCGATCGGCGCCACGACGCGTGCGACCCGGCCGACCCCTCGGCCCACCGAGCGGGCGATGCGTCCGATCCGGCGCAGAAACTCGTCGCTGTCCTCCGAAGCCATGGCGTCGGCGACCAGGTCGTCCATGCCATCGGCGTCATAGCCATCGCCTTCGTCGAACTCATCGCCTTCGTCGAATTGCTCGGCGGCTTCGTATTCGTCGTATTCGTCCGATTCGTCGAACTCGTCGGCACCCAGCAGGCCACCGAGGACGCCGGCAATGCCGCCGCCAGGGGCGCCACCGGCGCCGCCACCAGCGCGACCCCGCCGCCTGCGTGCGGCGCCGCCGACCAGACGGCCGACGCCACCGAGGATGCGACCGAGGAACTCGTCGTCGCCGTCGTCGTCCTCGTCAAACTCATCGCTGGCCTCGAATTCGTCGTCGAACTCGTCGTCGTAAGCGTCGGGGCCGCGGGCCGGGCCCTCGGCGGTTTCGTACATCAGATCGTCCATGACGTCGGCATCGAACTGGTCCATGGCGTACTCCTTCGTGGGTCGTCAGAGAGCCCGGATGGTCAGTTCGACCGGTCCGGGAAACTGGTAGCGGCGGGTGCTGCCGCGGGACATCGCCGGCACGCCGAAACCGACGCCGCGCGGGCGCCCGGCCGGAGTTGCCGATGCGGGTGGGGCGGTCGGCCGGGCCAGCCGGCGCACGACGTTCGGTCGGTTCGCGACCTGGCGAGCGGTGCGCGGCACGGTGCGGGCAACCTGGCGAGCGGCCTGGGCCGGCGGCAACCGGCGCTGGCGTGTGCGTTGGCTGACGGCCTGGGCGATGCGCGGCACCGCACGTACCGCCTGCGGCCCACGGGTGTTGACCAGGCTGCGAGTCGCGGTGGCGATGCCGCGCACCAGGGCCCGGCGAGCGGCCTGTGACAGTTCACCGACATTGCGCCAGCCCAGGCCCCGAGCGGCGGCACGAGCGGCCAGGCCGACCGCAGCCGGCAGTGCTTCGTCGATGCCATCTTCGACATACAGATCGGCCATCGCGTCGAAGGCTTCGAAGTCGTCGGCCTGATTGCCGATCAACTGCCCGAGCTGCGCGAGCAAGGCGGCCATCGGATTGCTGGCGCCGGCTGCGGCGCCGGCGCCGGTGGCGATCCTGCGTGCCGTGCGTCGGACCGTCGGCACCGTGCCGAGCGTGCGCTGGGCGCGCTGGGCGGCGGCACCGACCTGGCCGGCACCGCGGGCGACTCGCTGCAAGCCGGCAGCGGCATTC
>CAZFUH010000108.1:0-11834 GCA_964522235.1 uncultured Rhodanobacteraceae bacterium | reverse complement strand
CGGGATCACGCGCAAAGCGCGCGACCCCGCTCCAGATCACGGAATCGTGATCGGATCACCGACGTCGTTGTAGGCGACGCTGTGGATCGTGAACGGACGGCCGTTGGTGCCGGTCGTGATGTGCGCGTACCCGTACTTGGTGATGGCGCCATCCAGGAACCGGAATCCGAGGTAACCGTCGACATTGCCTGGAACCGACCATGGAGCCGTCAACGCTACCCCCGTACCGACCAGGAAGCTCGAAGCCGGACCGATCGTCGCACCCGAACCCAGCACCGCATAGGTGGTGCCACCGTCCAGCGTCACGGCGCCTTCGGAGCTGTTGGCGTTATTCGGCCAGAAGTACTGCAGCGTCGTCGGCGAACCGTACACGTTGAGATTGAACGGTTCGGTATCGCAGTCGCAGGTGCTGCCGTCGATCCACAGAATCGAACCGCCGGTGAAATCCGCGTTCGGCACGAAGTCGATGTCGTCAATGACGACGATATCGGGATTGACGACCGGGCAGTCCGGCAGGCCGTCAGCACATTCGAAGTCGTTGGCGAAGATCAGATCGGGTTCACCGACAACTTCGGTCTGGAGCGTGACGCTGTTGTTGCCCGGTACCGGGTCGTCCTCGGCGCTGCTGACCGTACCGGTGGTGCTGATCATGCCCGGGGCGGCGCTGGCGCTGACCGTCGTGATGACCTCCAGGGTCGGCGCCAGTTCGGTCGCAGCAACGCTGCCGGACAGAACGCAAGTCACGGTCGAGGCGCTTGGAGCGCAGGCCCAGGTACCGCCACGGACGGCACCAAGATGCTTCTCGTTCATCGAGGTGACGTGACCGTCGAAGCTCAGTTCCGGCGGCAGATCCAGGACCACCTCGATTTCGGTCGCCGTATCCGGTCCGAAATTCGCCACGTTGATGACGTAAGTCAGTTCGCCGCCGGCATTGACCGGATCGGGAACATCGATCATCGAGATCGCCAGATCGGCATCATCGCCCGTGCCGCCTTCATTGACGGTGAAGGTCACCGGCACGACCGTGGTCGGATTGTCCGGATCATTGCTGTCGATGCACAGGTTGGCGTTGTAGCTGCCCTGCGCCAGCGATGAGGCATCCAACAGCACGCTGACGCTGTCGGTATCGCCGGAATCGACCGAACCACTGGTCGGATCCATCGACAGCCACGGCGCGCCGCAGGTAACGGCGCCCTGGATACCGGTCAAGGTGAATGCGGTGTCAACGATAGCGCCAGTAGTCAGGCTGGAGATCGGCGTCCAATCGGGGGCGGCACCGCCAAACAGCACCGGAGAGATCAGCTGTCCCAATTCACCGACCTGAAGAGCCTGGCGCCAGTTCCAGCGCGCCGACCCGTCCCCGAAATCGTTATAGGTCGGGAACACCGTCAGCCAGTAGATCCCCGGCGCAAGATCGAGGTCCTCGCCAGCAGCGACCAGGTTCAAGGTGATGTTGTTGTCGGTAATGCTGACACCCGGACCGTTGACCGCGGAGGAATAACTCCACACCGCCGCACCCGGAGCATTGAGGGGATTGCCTGCCGGGACGCCCGCCGCATCCGGGTAGACCTGCCAGGTGATCTGACTCTGTGCTGCCAGGGTGTTGGAGTTGTCGAAGCCCGGAGTGTGGATCTCGGTGATCTCGGTGTCCGCACTCAGTACGAAGTCGTTTGCGGAAATCGCGCCGGTGTTCTGGACGGTGTAGAAATCGGAAATGATGCCCTGGGTGCCGTCTACCGGCTGATCCCAGACCACGCCCGGCGTACCCCGGCTATTGATCATCAGAGTCGTCTGCGACCAGATCAAGGTCCCGCCGCCAACGTTGTTGATGTTCAACGGCCGCACCACCGGCGTACCCGAGCCGGCCGTGCCGGTACCGGAAATGCTGGTCGGATCGACCTCGATCGCCGGCGTACCGCCCGCACCCTGGCCGCGAATCGCGACCGTCATGTGCAGATCCGGCGACTCGCTGCCGGTTTCGACCAGGTTGACCTCGCCGAAGACGACGGCTGCGGTCTGGTTGCCGTTCGGGGTTGCGGTGATCGTCAACACCTGGGTTTCGCTGGTGTCGCCGGTAAAGCTGAAGCTCGGTGGCGAGACGTTGACACTCAGGCCCGGACCGAAGTTGACGGCGGACGCGGTCCACGAGGTCGGCACATCGAGCGTATTGCGCACGGTGCGGGTCCAGGTGCAGCTCGGGGTGCAGCTGGTGTTGCGCATCGAAGGCAAGTTCAGGGCGCGCTGGGCTGCCTGATTTGCGTTGGCGGCGAGGAAGTTCGCAAACGTTTCGTCGAGCACCAGTCCAGACAGAGCGGCCTTGCTCAGGTCGACACGACCGTTGCCGACGTCATCGGCATCCCACTGACCCGAGTTCGGCGTACCATTGACGAAGTCCTTGAAGCCTTCCTTCTTGGCGGTGAGCTGCAGCGCCGACTTGACTTCGATGACGCTCCAATCCGGGTGCAGACCCTTGATCAAGGCGCCAGCGCCGGCCAGATGCGGGCCCGACATCGAGGTGCCGCTCATGAAACCGTAGTTGGTCGCCGTATTGTTGTAGGCGGCAAAAATGTTGGTGCCCGGGCCGGTGATGTCCGGGGCGGTGACTTCGATACCGCCGCCGATCGGACCACGCAGGCTGCCGGAACTGAGGATATCGCCGGCGTTCGGATCGGTCGAGACCACGGTCGTTGACGAAATCGTCGCCTGGCTGGTCGGATTCGTCGTGACATGGGCCTGGATCGCCAGACCGTCCGTATTCGACACCATCACCGCCGGGATCGACGTCTCGGTGCCGCCCATGGCAATCGGCGGCTGACCGACATTGTTGTTGAAGATGATGCCGCCGATCGCACCGGCTGCCTGCGCGTTGGTGAGCTTTTCGGCGAACGGACAGACACCGCGGCTGATCAGGGCGATGCGGCCGGTCATGCTGCCGGCTGTGAATCCGGGATTGCAGCCCAGCGCATTGCCGAGCGCGTCCGCATCGGCGACCTGGCCGCTGACGTCCGCTGCAATCGTCATCAGGCCCTTGAGACCATACAGATCCTGCGGACCACCCATGTCAAGGCTGACGGCGTTGTTGCTGATGCGATCGTGCGTGCTGTTGGCAACCGTCATCACCCATGGGCCGCGATGATTGACCATGCCGATCGGGTTCGGGTTCCCCGTTGTCGTGTTGCCGGCCGAAGCCGCGACGAAGATGCCGGCGTTGATCATGTCCAGGAAGTCGCGATCAGCATCGCCCGCAGTCCACGGCGAAAGACCGCCGGAGATCGAGTAGTTGATCACGTCGACCTGGTCGATGATCGCCTGCTGGCGTGCGGCAACCAGGGCGGCGCCATCACAGCTGGTCCCGGGGCAGGCTTTGTAGGCAATGATGTGCGCACACGGGGCGACGCCGGAGATCTGGGTGCCGGACAGGTCGCCGCCGGCGGCGACGTGATCGTTGCCGGCGGCGGTGCTGGCGACGTGCGAACCATGCGGATGGCCACTGTCTTCCGGGCTGCTGCCGGTACAGGTCGCGCTGCCGACGCAGTCCTTGGCGGCGATGACCTTCGGGTTGCCGGCGTCGAAGCCGCAGGAGGCGTCGTTGTTGAACGCGCCGTGGGTCGCGTGCTGGGCGTTCAGGCCAGTGTCAATGATACCGACGACCATGCCCTGGCCACGGTAGCCGGTTCCGCTAGGGGTGGAGGTACCGTCCCAGACCTGGCCGGCACTGATGAACTCAGAGACGCGGTCGGTTGCCAGCTCGTAGTCGCGCACGATCTCGACCTGTCTAACTTCCGGTCGGGCGGCGAGCTTGGCTGCATCGGCACCGCTCAGGTTCTCGATGACGATCGCGTTGTGCAGTACGTCGTACTCATACGTCACGTTCAGCGGACGGCCGAGCGCAGCTTCGAAAGCGGCGATGCGCTCAGCGCGCTGCGTCGCGAGAAAGGCGCGGTAGGAGACGACTTCGTTGCGGTTGACATCGAAGCGCTCGCCGGAGCGCTCGTTCGCGGTCCGGCCAAGTCCGGCGATCCCGCCCTGGTAGTTCAGGGCTCCGGGCTCGGTGAAGAAGACGTAGTAACGATTGGTCGCCTCAGCAACCAGGGCCGCCTCAGGTGCGGCGATGGCAATCGTTGAAACCGCGCCGACGGCAAACGCCGCGGCAACGGTCAACGACCGTGCAAGTTCTTTGAATCTCATGGGGTTACACCTTCCAGTACGAATGTGGGGGACGGAGCGCAGGGGCACCACCCATGCGTTTATAGAGCAAACTCAGCGAACATTCATGTTGCGTTGCAGCAGATTCGCATGTGTGCGATCGCCATGAAGCCCTCAGACGATCGCGAAGTTTTTGCGGACTGGATCACGTTTGGGTCCGGTTGCCGGGTTCAGGGCTGGTCATCGAGCCGATAGCGCAATTCGCCGGCAGCAACCCGCAGATCAAGCCGATTTTCCGGCGGCGGCAACGGGCAGGTCGCGTAGGCACTGAATGCACACGGCGGGTTGTAGGCGCGATTGAAATCCAGTTGCACCGTGCCCACATGATCGGGCCGGTCGGCGTAGAGATAGCGCCCGGCGCCATAGCTTTCACGGCCACTGCTGCGATCGGCGAAGATCAAGAACAGCTTGGCATCGCCGGGTTCGGCCAGCGCCTCCAGGCGATGCTCGCGGCCATCTCGCTCGAACACCACGGCGCCGGGATTGGTCATTGCCTGCAGCGCACCGGTGACGTCGACGATTTCGATCTTCCGCGCCGGCTCGTGCGGCTGCCAACGCCCCCGCAGTTGCCAGTCGCGATCGGCCGGGAAATAGCTCAGACCCGCGAAACCCTGTCGCGCCGGGGCCTGGGCGCTCCATACGCGCAGCGCCTGGCGATCCCCACGTTCGATCACCTGCATGCGTACCGGCCCGTGGCGCAAACGGGTCGCAGCCACGCCGCGAGCGCCGGCCGCCCGATCGCTGACCAGATCGATGCCGCCGGTCACGATCCGCTCGCCGTCGAACACGGTATTGTCGCCAGCCAGCGACAGCCGCCAACCGACGTCGCCTCGACGCAACTCGCCGAGCAGATCGGGCAGGTCGTCGACCTGAATATCGCGATCGGCGCCGGCCCCGATGGTCAACGGGCCTTGAGCGTCCAGCCAGTGCAGACCGACCAGGGCGATCCAGCCATCCTCGCGGGTCAGACTCTCGACCCGCTGCTGGCGCCACTGCTCGAGTTCGCTCTGGAAGCCGTCTGCGGCGACCGTCGGCGCGACGGCTACGATGAGAAACAGGGAGACCAAGCGCATCCAACCCTCCAGCGGACGTATCAAACCAGTCGAGCGGCTCAGTGTGCCACCGTCGGGCGATCAACGCCCACGCAGGAACAGCTTGTCCAATTCCGCGATCGGCCATTCCAGCCAGGTCGGACGGCCGTGATTGCACTGTCCCGAGCGTTCGGTCGCTTCCATGTCGCGCAGCAGCGCATCCATTTCCGGCAGACTCAGCCTGCGGTTCGCGCGCACCGAGCCATGGCAGGCCATGGTCGAGAGCAGAGCGTTTTCTGCCTCTTCGCCGAGTCGGGTCGTGCCGTGCTCGGCCAGATCAGCGAGCACGCTTTTCGCCAACGCCGCGATGTCGCCGTGGGCGAGCAAGGTCGGCAGTTTCAAGATCCGCGCCTGGCTCGGACCCGACGCGACGATCTCGAAACCGAGAGCCGCCAGCGTATCGGCGTGCTCGTCAATCGCGGCAAGTTCGCGCGTGCTCAGATCGACCGTCACCGGCACCAGCAGGCGTTGGGCGATGATGCCCTGCCCGGCCCGGTTCGCCTTCAGACGTTCATAGGTGATGCGCTCATGCGCGGCGTGCATGTCGACCACGATCAAGCCACGGGCATTCTGTGCCAAGACATAGATGCCATGCAGTTGCGCGATCGCATGGCCCAGTGGCGGGGTATCGGTATCGTCGAATCCGGCTGCCGGGGCGACACCGCCGTCCGGCACAGCATCACCGTTGCCAGCCGCTGGAGCGCCATCACCACGACCGTACAAGGCGTTGTAGCCGCCGATGGCCTCAGCCACCCGCAAGCCCAGACGGCTTTGCGCCGGGTGAAAGCCGGCACCGGCATGGCGCGGCATGCCGGCCGCGACGCCCTGGCCCCGATCGTCGAGCGCGGACTCGATACCAGCGCCGGCTCGCGCACCAGCCAGCGCCTCGTGCAAGGTACGAAACAGAAAATCATGGACCAGTCGACTGTCACGAAAGCGCACTTCCAGTTTCGCCGGATGGACATTGACGTCGACTCCGGCCGGATCGATTTCCAGGAACAGCACATAGGCCGGATGTCGGCCATGGTGCAGGACATCGGCATAGGCCTGGCGCACGGCATGGCTGACCACCCGATCGCGCACTGGCCGGCCGTTGACGAAGAAGTACTGCAAATCCGTCTGCCCGCGCGCGGCAGTCGGCGCCCCGAGCAGACCGCTCAAGCGCAAGCCCGCAGCCGCATGCTCGACCGGTAGCGCGCTGACGACGAAGGTCTCGTCGAGCAACTCGGTCAGGCGGCGACGATCGAAGGTCTCGGCCGCGGTCTTGAACCAGCGCGTCGCCCGACCGTTGTGGCCGAGCCGAAACTCGACCTGCGGGTGCGCCAGCGCTGCGCTCCGCACCAGGTCTTCGATATGACCGTACTCGGTACGTTCGGCACGCAGGAATTTGCGCCGGGCCGGTATGTTGAAGAACAGGTCACGGACTTCGACCGTCGTGCCGGGTGGATGCGCTGCCGGCTCCGGCTCGCCGAAACGTCCATGCTCGGCACTCAGGCGCCAGGCGTGGGCATCAGCTCGCGTTCTGGAGGTGATCGCAAAACGCGAGACCGACGCGATCGACGGCAGCGCTTCACCGCGAAAGCCCAGGCTGGCGACCCGCAGCAAATCGTCCAACTCGGCGATCTTGCTGGTCGCGTGCCGGGTCAGAGCCAGGGCCAGCTCATCGCGCTCGATTCCGGCGCCATCGTCGCGGACACGGACCAGACGGCTGCCGCCCGCTTCGACGTCGACCTCGATGCGGCTGGCACCTGCATCCAGCGCGTTGTCGACCAGCTCGCGTACCACCGAGGCCGGGCGCTCGACGACCTCGCCAGCGGCAATCTGGTTCACCAGGGGATCGGGCAGGATGCGGATCGGCATGGGTGATAGAGGGCTAGCCCGCATTATTCGTGAACGTTCGTCGCGAGACCGTCGAGACGCCGCTGGGGCGCGGCGCGCGGACTGGAAGGCGGCGAAGGTGTAGCCGACACTACATCGAGCCGACTGGAGGGAGCACGTCGCGTCCCAGCGGATGGATCGGCGGTCGCAGCAGAAGGTTCATGAATAATGCGGGCTAGGGACTGAATGGCGAAGGAGCGCGCAGGCATTTGGCCGAGATCACGCAGCCGCGCTGGGCTATCATCGGCGCATGGATGCCCCTACTGCAACGCGCTCCGTGCTTTCCGAGCGCTTTCGTGGCTTTTTGCCGGTCATCGTCGATGTCGAGACCGGCGGATTCGAAGCCAGCCGTCACGCCCTGCTCGAGATCGCGGTGCAACCGGTGGCCATGGACGACGACGGCTGGCTGCATCCGGGCGAACTGGTCAGTACCCACGTCATTCCGTACGAAGGCGCGGAGCTGGATCCGCGCTCGCTGGCGGTGAACGGCATCGACCCGCACCATCCGCTGCGCGCCGCCCGACCCGAGCGAGCGGCGCTGGACTATGTGTTCAAGCCGATTCGCGCGGCGATTCAGGCAGCTGCTTGCCAGCGCGCGATCCTGGTCGGGCACAATGCTCATTTCGACCTGGGCTTCGTCAATGCCGCAGTCCGTCGCACCGGCCACAAGCGCAATCCATTTCACGCGTTCAGCGCCTTCGATACCGCGACCCTGGCTGGCCTGGCCTATGGCCAGACCGTGCTCAGCCGCGCCGTACAGGCGGCTGGACTGGACTGGGACGGCGGTGAGGCGCACTCGGCCCGCTACGACACCGAACGCACCAGCCGGCTGTTCTGCGCCATCGTCAACCGCTGGAAGCAGCTTGGCGGCTGGTTGCAGGCTGCCGGCACCGAAGCCGCGGCTTGATCCGGCGGCCAGCCGCCCGCATTCTGCTCTCATGCCGATCTACGAATACCGTTGCGTCAACCCGGACTGCGCCGATTTCGAGGGGCGTTACGACAAGCTGCAGCGTCTGGACGATGACGGTGCCGCCGCCTGCCCGACCTGCGGAGCGCCGGGCCAGCGCCTGATCTCGGCACCCCGGATTGCCAGCGGCGGCAAGCACTTGTTGCAGGAACAGCACTTCAGCAAGAAGGGCTTCACGCAGTACAAGCGCCTGGAAAAAGGCGTCTACGAGAAAACCGCAGGCCGCGGTCCGAACCTGATCAGCGACCCTGGCGACTGATCGCCAATCCTTGTTGCCGCCAGGCCAACCGTGCGCAGCAGCAGCCGGGTCACCGTCCGCGGGTGATCGACGGATCCAGACGCTGCAAAGCGTCGTTCAGATCCATCGAACCGGTGCGTTGGATGTCCTCGCGCGAATAGCTGCGACCGCGGTGCATGCAGTCCTGACCAGCTCGACGGATTCGGCTACCGGTCGCACTCAGGCACGTGCGGCTGCGCATCGTGGCGCGCTCTTCCTCAGCCTCCGCCTCGGCTGCGCTCGCTCGCACGGTCATCGACTCCCGCTGTGCCGGTTCGGCTCCGATCGCCACTGCGAACGGCGTAGCGGCCAGGGTCGCGGTCAACAACACGGTCGAAAAGTTCTGGTTCATGATCGAACTCCTTGGGTTCCGTACGAATCGTACGATCGATTTTGCCGAATCCTCATCTACGTGTACTAGACAAGACGGCTGGCACGGCTGGGGCGTTGCAGTTCGGGCGATTGGATTCAGTGATTGTGCAGCAGGCGCTGGCGCCGAGCCTCGAACAGGCAGACCCCGGCCGCAACCGAGACGTTCAGGCTTTCCATGCTGGCGCTGATCGGAATCCGCACCAGATGGTCGCAGCGCTCCCGGGTCAGCCGACGCATGCCGTCGCCTTCGGCGCCGAGCACCAGGCCGGTCGGACCCTGCAGATCGCGCGCGTACAAGTCCTGATCGGCCTCGCCGTCCAGACCGACCAGCCAGATCCCGGCCTGCTTCAGTACGTCCAGGCTCCGGGCCAGATTGGTGACCCGGAACATGGGCACGAGTTCGGCGCCGCCGGCGGCGGCTTTGCGCGCAACCGGGTTGAGCGGCGCACTGTGGTCCTTGGGCACGATCACCGCGGTGACGTCCGCTGCCGCCGCCGAACGCAGGCAGGCGCCGAGATTGTGCGGATCGGTAACGCCATCAAGGATCAGGAACAGGGCCTTGGTGCCGGCGCGCTCAACCAGGGCCGGAAGCTCGCGCTCGTCCGGGTCCGGTCGCTCACGCGCCTGCGCCAGCACGTCCTGGTGGCGAACACCGGCAGCGAGACGATCCAGACTTGCTCGCGGTGCGCGCTGAATGGCGATGCCAGCCCGACGTGCCTGTGCGATCAGTGCATCCAGACGCGGATTGCTCGCCTCTCGGGCAATCATCAGCTCCAGCACCGCGGTCGGATCGTTGTCCAGCACCGAGGCGACGACATGGATGCCGCCAAGCCAGTGTCGAGCGCGCATGATCAAGCCCCTCCTGCCGATTGCGTCGAACTGCCGGTGCCGACCGGGGTCACGTGCGCTTGCGTCGAGTTCGCGGCGCGACGGCCGGCTCTTCGTCCTCGACCAGACGGAAGTCGATCTTGCGCTCCTCAAGGCTGGCTCGCAGTACCAGCACCCGGACACGGTCGCCGAGCCGGAAGCTCATCCGGCGACGTTCTCCAGTCATCAGTTTGCGTACCGGATCGAAATGATAGTAGTCGTTCGGCAATTGGGTGACATGGATCAGCCCGTTGACCCGCGACTCATCGAGTTCGACAAACAATCCGAAACTGGTGACGCCGCTGATGGTCCCTGCGAACGTGCTGCCGACGTGCTGCTCCATCCAGGCGCACTTGTAGCGCTCGTCGACGTCGCGTTCGGCCTCCTCGGCGCGACGCGAATTCTCCGAGCAATGCGTCGAAAGTGCGGCAATGTCATGGCCGGCGTACTCGTAGTCGGCAACCTTTCCGCCGGCCAGGGCATGGCGAATCGCCCGATGCACCAGCAGATCGGCATAGCGCCGAATCGGCGAAGTGAAGTGCGCATAGGCGTCCAGGGCCAGACCGAAATGACCGATGTTCTGCGGCTGATACACGGCCAGGCTCATCGAACGCAGCAAGACCGATTCCAGCAGCGACGCATCGGCACGTTTGCGCACCTTCTTGAGCAGGGCCGCATAGTCGAGCGGCGCGACGCGCGCATGCGCCGGCAACGACAGACCAAACTCGGCGAGAAACTCCTGCAGATCACCAAACTTGCCTTCCGGCGGCCGGTCGTGAACGCGGAACGGTGCCGGGATCTTCTTGCGCAACAGGAAGTTCGCAGCCTGGACATTGGCCGCGATCATGAACTCCTCGATCATCTTGTGGGCATCGTTGCGCTCATAGGCGCCGACCGACACGACCTCGCCGCTGGGCGCCAGCCGGAAGCTCACCTCGGTCGATTCGAAATCCAGGGCTCCGCGCTGGCTGCGTCGACGCGCGAACAGCTTGTACAGCTGGAACAGGCGCCGCACCGGCTTCAGGGTCTCGCCGAGCTGTTCCTGCGCCTTTGCATCTTTTTCGCCGATCGCGCGCCAGACCTGGGTATAGGTCAGGCGCGCATGCGAACGCATGACCGCGGGAAAGAACTTGGCGCGCTCGATCTCGCCCTCGCGATCGACCTGCATCTCGCAGGCGAAACACAGGCGCTCGACCTTCGGATTCAGCGAACATATGCCGTTCGACAAGGTCTCCGGCAACATCGGCACGACAAAGCCCGGAAAATACACCGAGGTCGCCCGCTTGCTTGCCTCCTCGTCCAGCGGCGAACCCGGACGGACATAGTGTGAGACATCGGCAATCGCGACGATCAGCCGGAAGCCGGCGGCCGTGGCCTCGCAATAGACAGCATCGTCGAAATCGCGCGCGTCCTCGCCATCGATGGTCACCAGGGGCAGATCACGCAGGTCGACCCGGCTCGCGCGCTCTGCAGCCGTCACGTCAAGCGGGATCTGCTCGGCTTCGCGCAGGGTTTCGGCCGGCCATTCGTTGGGAATTCCGTGATTGAAGATCGCCGTCTCGATCACCAGGGTCGGTGTCAGGCGATCGCCGAGCACGGTCAGGATTCGTCCCAAGGGCGGCCGATGCCCGCTCGGCGGCTCGGTGATCTCGCAGACCACCAGCTGTCCGTTGCGCGCGTCGCCGCGGGCATCGGGCGGAATCACCACGTCCATGTGGATGCGGGCATCGTCCGGATCGACCAGACCGATGCCGCCGCGCTCGCTGTAGACGCCGACCAGGCGCGGTACGCGCCGCTCCAGGATCTCGACGATCGCACCTTCCTGGCGGCCGCGACGGTCGATGCCGGTGACACTCGCCATCGCGCGGTCGCCATGCAGCACCTTGCGCATCTGCCCAGGCGGCAGAAAGATGTCGTCACCGCCGGCATCCGGCCGCAGAAAACCGAAGCCGTCCTCCTTGCCGAGCACGGTGCCGGCGACCAGATCCAGCTTGTCGGCCGGTCCGTAGCCGCCACGCCGGTTCATGTGCAGCTGGCCGTCACGCAGCATCGCGCCCAGGCGCTTGCCCAGGGCTTCGAAGCGGTCCGGCGCGCGCAGATCCAGACCCGCGGCGATGTCTTCGGAGGTCAGCAGCCGGCCCTCCTCGGTCAGGTAGGCGAGAATGGCCTCGCGGCT
>CAZFUH010000107.1:0-11885 GCA_964522235.1 uncultured Rhodanobacteraceae bacterium | reverse complement strand
TGAAGAAGCCGATATGAGACCAAGCAAGCGAAGAATCCGTGGTGGCCTCGCCTTGTGCTGCGCTGGTCTGCTGAGTACGTCGATGTCGATCGCGGTTCCCTCGCTGGACGATCTGGCGGCGGGACCGCAGTTCGAGGCCGCGTCGTTGTCGCCCGATGGCAAGCATGTTGCCATTGCCCGGCCGGACGAACGTGGCGGCTCCATGGTGATTGTCGATGCCGATTCCCTGCGGCCGACCGCGGAACTGACCCTGCCGAGAAATCAGCATGTAATCAGCTTCGCCTGGGCGAGCGCTGAGATGCTGGTGGTCAGCAGTGGGACGGCCACCGGTTCGCTGGGTGGCCCTCGATGGACCGGCGAACTGTTCTCCGTCGCCACCGACGGGACGCGGCAGCGCTACCTGTTCGGCTACCAGGCCGATCGCTCGCGACGCAATCGTGGTCGCGCCGCCGATGCCGGCTACGGTTATTTCATCACCACGCTACCGGACGGCGACGGCGACGTGCTGATCGGAAGCTACGTCCTGTCGCCCGGCTCCGGCATCGACTGGCGGCCAAGGATTCATCGGATCAACGTCTACAGCGGGGCACGGACACAACTGGCCCAGGCGCCGATGGAGCATGCCTGGATCACGATCGACCAGACCGGAGCCGTTCGATTCGCCAGTGGCGAGGACGAACAGGGCGACCACCATACCTACCGCCATGACGCCGATTCCGGGGGCTGGCAGCGACTGAACCTGAATCTGGGCCAGCTCGGCCGGATGCGCCCGTTGGAATTCACAGCCGACGGTGAGTCCTTCTACGCGCTGATCAGCCGAACTGGCGAGCCCGGTTGCATCTACCTGGTTCAGGCATCGGACATGACGAGGCGCCGTATCACGTGCGAAGAGCAGGCCGAGCCAGCCGGGCTGATGCCATCATCACGACGCGGCGCGCCTCTGGGCGCGTACTACGACACCGGATTGCCGCGTGTACATCTGTTCGATCCCGGCAGCGACGACGGCCAGCTCTACACCTCGCTGCTGCGTCAGTTTCCGTCCGAGTTCGTTCGCTTCCTTGGGTTCAGCGACGATGGTAGCCGCCTGCTGTTCGAGGTCTTCAGCGACCGCGACGCTGGCCGGCTGTACCTGTTCGATCGCGATCGGCAGCATGCCCGGCCGCTGTTTCGCCGCCATCTGCGGCTGGATGCCGAGCAACTGGCCGCAACCGCGCCGGTGACCGTGACGGCGCGGGACGGCCTCGCCCTGGACGGCTTGCTGACCGTACCGCCAGGACGCGAGGCTCAAGAACTTCCGCTGGTCGTGTACCCGCATGGCGGCCCGTATGGGGTGTTCGACCGCTGGCAGTTCGACGCCGATGTCCAGACCCTCGCGACCCGCGGTTACGCCGTGCTGCGGGTGAATTTTCGCGGTTCGGGACGGCGTGGTGAGCGTTTTCTTCGCCTTGGCTATCGCGAGTGGGGCGGCAAGATCCAGGACGACATCATCGACGCGACCCGTCATCTGATCGATCAGGGCATCGTCGATCCGAAGCGAATCTGCATCCTGGGCGGCAGCTTCGGCGCGTATTCGGCCCTGATGAGTTCGATTCGCGCAGCAGACCTTTATCAGTGCGCCATCGGCTATGCCGGTGCCTATGATCTGGAGACCCTGTTCAATCGCGGCCAGATCCGCTCGACCGCGTCCGGCCGACGCTACCTGGATCGGGTGCTCGGCCGGGACGCCGAGGAGCTGGCGCGGCAATCTCCGGCTGCGCAGGCCGACCGCATCCAGGCTGCGGTCCTGCTTGTCCATGGCGGAGCCGACTCCATCACGCCACTTGCGCATGCCCGGTCGATGCGGCAGGCCTTGCGCGCCGCCGGCAAGGCGCCAGAGTGGTTCCTTGTGCCGGATGAGGGGCACGGCTTCTTCCGCGCCGACAACCGGCGCGCATACTACGAGCGCGTGCTTGCATTCCTGGAGCGGCAGATCGGTTCCGGCGGCTAGCGTGAGAGTGGCTTCGTGTCCAGGGTCAGATACAAGGTACATTTCATGTTCGGCGCAGATCCGGATCGAGACGGCTCGGGTATTGCGGCGAGAGTGCACTGGAAGCCGCAAGCAGGCGGCACAACCAGGCACTTGACGCACTCATTCCAAAGGTGAGCGGCGAAACCTTCCGGGCAGCGCTGTCGCCGATACGACAGGAGATGCGAGTGGGAGAGCGAGGATGACCAGTCTTGATGTTCAACGAATGGTTTCGCGCGTTGGGCGCGGATCCCTTGTCGCGGTTGTGCTGATCGCATGGATGGCGGTGCCCGCGCTGGCCGCACAAGACCAGGGCTCCAACTCGGGCGAACAGCGCTCGCAACCGGCGGGTTGCGACGACAGCCGCTGGGCCGACTGCGTCGGCTGGCCTGCGGACGATGTCATCTACGATGACCACGACCCGGCAACCGGTGCCGATCCGAAATGGGCAGGGTTGTCGCAGCGGGAGCGTGTCCAGCGTTGGAAAGAGCTGGCCGACGGTGAGGGCGATGACGCTGTCCGCGCGCTGATCGACCTGGGATGGTACGAGACGCAACGGCAGCGCCGGGATGCGGCGGATCGATACTATCAGCGAGCGCTGAGTCGTTCGATCCAGGACCCGAGCTTGCGCCGGCGGCTGCATTGGTCTCTCGCGCTTTCCTGCGCGGAGCTGGGAGAATTTCCGTGTGCCCGTGAGCACTGGTTCAAGGCCGGAGCGCTGGCCGAAGGTCATCCGCGCTGGTTGCCGGCGGCCTATGCCTACGGCCTGTGGGAGCTGGGCGAGCCAGCCCAGGCTGTCGCCTGGTATGCCAAGGCAGTGCATGGCAACGCGGCGCTGGGTCGTGGAACGCATGCTGGCATGCTGGCGGCCGGCACGCCGCTGAACGAGGTATCGCGCGCGGTGTTCGCCGCATGGTCCTCAGAGTACGCGCCGATGCTCGCTACGGTGGTGGCGCAACTCGACATCGGCCCGGACGGGCGGGTGGAACGCGTCCTGCTTCAGGACAATCAGCTCGATCCGCAGCTGGCTCTACGGGTACAAGCGGCAATCGCCGGCTGGCGGTTCGAGCCACCACGGCACGAGGGCAGGCCGGTCGTGCTGCGCACGTATGCGAGCGTTGATGTTCGCGGCCGGATCGATGAAACGGGTACGGCACGCTTTGAGATTCAGTACGTTCATTCCGGCCTGAGAGCCAGCCCGACTTCGTTTCGGAGTCTGCGCTATCCCCAAAGGTCGCTGCGAAAGCTGCAGCAAGGTCGGGTGCTGGTTCGTGTCCAGGTGAATCCGGACGGTACCGTCGATCGGGCCGAGGTCGTCGAGTCGAGCGGGCATCGGGAGCTCGACCAGGAAACGCTTCGGCAGGTGAGCGGTTGGACCTTTCTAACTGAGTCGGTTGATGGCGTAGGGCTGCCCGGCGAAACCGACCTGCCGATCGAGTATCAGCTGACCGAAGGTGGTTCGGTCGGGTGGACCGACTATGTGCCGCTCGCACGTGCCCAGCGGGCCGGTGTGATCCGTGGGCTCAGCCGGAGGTTGTAGGCGGGTTCCCGGCGCATCGCCGCGCGCTTTCGCTGCACCGGTCAGCTTCCGGCAGGGTTGTGGTTCATCGATTTCGCCTATACTTCGAATACTTGAAAAATGCCGGGCGGCGCCTCAGGTCGTGGATATTGTCGGCCCTCCGTCCTGCTGAATAATCAATGGCTTGCAATACACTATAAGGAGAAATCACGATGTCGAAGGGCCAATCGCTGCAGGATCCGTTCCTGAACGCACTGCGCAAGGAGCGCGTGCCGGTCTCGGTCTACCTGGTCAACGGCATCAAGCTGCAGGGTACGGTCGAGTCGTTCGATCAGTTCGTCGTGCTGCTGCGCAACCAGGTCAACCAGATGGTCTACAAGCACGCGATTTCGACCGTCGTGCCTTCGCGCAATGTCCGCATGACCGAACAAGGCCCGCAGGTGGCGCCCCCGCAGGGTGGCCATCAGGAACTGCCAAGCACGCAAGCCAGCGACGATTGAACGCCAGTACCGAGCCAGGAAGAGCTGCCCCCGCCACCTCGGCGGTCACCCCGGATGCGTTCAGCCGTGCCGATCGCGGCGAGCGGGCGATCGTGGTCGTCCCGCTCGACGCCGCCGAACATGCCGAGGCCGAGATCGAGGAGTTTTCCGAGCTGGCGCGTTCCGCCGGAGCGCAGATCCTGGCCACGGTCACCGCCAGCGTACGCCGGCCGCATCCTGCGACCTATCTCGGCGACGGCAAGGTGGAGGAGATCGCCGCTCTGCGTTCCGAGCTTGGCGCTGATCTGGTTCTGCTCGATCACACCTTGTCGCCGGTGCAGGAGCGCAATCTGGAGAAGCGTTTCAGCTGCCGTGTCGTCGATCGCACCGGCCTGATCCTGGACATCTTCGCCAGCCGAGCGCGCAGCTTCGAAGGCAAGCTGCAGGTCGAGCTGGCGCAGCTGCGGCATCTGGCGACGCGCCTGGTGCGCGGCTGGACCCATCTGGAGCGACAGACCGCGGCGATCGGCATGCGCGGACCGGGTGAAACCCAGCTCGAAACCGACCGCCGCCTGCTTGCCGAACGGGTCAAGATCCTCAAGCGCCGGCTCGACCAGGTGCAGGTGCAGCGCGAGCAGTCGCGACGCGCGCGCACGCGCGGTGAGCTGCCGACCGTGGCCCTGGTCGGCTATACCAATGCCGGCAAGTCGACCCTGTTCAATCGCCTGACCGGCGCCGGCGTCTATGCCGCCGATCAGCTGTTCGCAACCCTGGACGCGACCTTGCGTCGGATCGAGGGGCTGCCGTGCGGCCCCCTGCTGCTGGCCGATACCGTCGGCTTCATCCGCGAGTTGCCGCACGAAGTCGTTGCCGCGTTCCGCTCGACCTTGTCCGAGGCGCGCGAGGCCGACCTGCTGCTGCACGTCGTCGACGCGGCCGATCCCGAGTACCGCCAGCGGATGGAACAGGTCGACGCCGTGCTCGACGAGATCGGCGCCGGCGATCTACCGCGAATCGTGGTCATGAACAAGATCGACCGGCTCGATCGGGCGCCGGCGTTCGAGCACATCGACGGTGGCGATCAGGCCCGGGTCTGGCTGTCGGCGGCGACCGGGCAGGGCATGGAGCTGCTGTTCCAGGCCTTGGCCGAGCACTACTCGGAACTGCGCAGCCGCTATCGCCTGTTCGTGCCGCATGCCGAGGCGGCCGTGCGCGCGGCGCTGTACCAGCAGCGCGCGATCGAGTCCGAGCAGGTCACCGATCAGGGCTGGCTGCTGCATGCAAGATTGAGTGATGCCGATGCCGGTCGACTGCGCAGCCGCGAGAGCGACGCCGGCCTGCGTCTGCATGCCGAGGCCTGATGCCCGCCCCGGCGCGCAATTGCCGGAAATTGCCATCGAGCGGGTGACGCCGGCTGGTTGCCGGGGCAGAGCCGAGAAACCGTCATCGAGCGAGTCGTCCGCTGTCCGCTGACCGCCCGGTCCTGGTGATCGCCGCGGGTCGACAACGCTGCAAGCGTGCGACCGGCACTTTCGGCACACAGAATCCTGATGCCCCGGTGAGCTACAATCGCAGGTCGAGTCCCTGTGGCGGGCGTGCCTGCCGCGAATCATCGGCTGGCCGCGGGCCAGCCGAATGCGATGGAGAACCTGATGGCCTGGAATGAGCCTGGTGGCGGCAAACAACGTGACCCCTGGTCCGGTGGTGGCGGCAACAACAGTGGCGGTGGTGGTGGCGGCGGACCTGACTTCGAGCGTTGGTTGCGTTCGCTGAGCGCGCGTTTTGGCCGGATCTTTGGCGGCGGTCGTCGCGGCGACGGCGCTGGCTCCGGTGGTAGCGGAGCAGGCGGCATCATCCTGCTGGTGCTCGCTGCGCTGACCTTGTGGCTGGCGTTCGACTCGGTCGTCGTCGTCGAGGAGCGCGAGCGCGGCGTAGTGCTGCGGTTCGGCAAGTTCGAGCGCAACATGAATCCGGGTCTGAACTTCAAGTTCCCGCGTCCGATCGAAAGCGTGCTCAAGGTCGATTTCACGACCGTGCGCTCGGTCACCGAGCAGGCGCGCATGCTGACCCGCGACGAGAACCTGGTGGTGGTGAAATTCAACGTCCAGTATCGCGTCGCCGATCCGCACCTGTTCCTGTTCGGCACTCGCGACCCGGATGACGGCTTGCGCCAAGCGACCGAGTCCGCCGTGCGCCAGGTCGTCGGCGCCAATACCCTGGACGAGATCCTGATCGGTCAGCGTGCCCTTCTGGTTGCCGAGGTGCGGCAAGTACTGCAGACGACGCTGAACGACTACCAGACCGGTCTGGAGATCAGCGACGTCAACTTCCAGGAAGTCGAGCCGCCGGAGCAGGTGAAGGCCGCGCTCGACGACGCGATCGCGGCACGCGAGGACAAGGAACGTCTGATCCGCGAATCCGAAGCCTATGCCAGCCGGGTCGTGCCCGAAGCCCGAGGCGAGGCTGCGCGAGTCACCCTGGAGTCCGAAGGCTTCAAGGAAGTCACGATCGCCCGTGCCGAAGGTGAGACTTCGCGCTTCACCTTGCTGGTGAACCAGTATCGTCTCGCTCCCGAGGTCACGCGCAAGCGCCTGCTGCTGGAAACCATGCAGGAAGTGCTGTCGAAGAACCCGAAGGTGATGATCGACGTCAGTGAAGGCGGGCAGTCGCTGCTGTATCTGCCTTTGGACCGCATCTTGCAGGATCGCCAGGGTCAGCAAGGCGGCTCGGCAGCCGCCACGCCGCGCGCGGCCACTCCAGGCAGCTCCGAGCCGGCCCGGGTGACGGTCGAGCCGCGTCGTGACACCCGCACCGTTGGCCGGGAGAGCCGCCGATGAAACCTGGATTCCTGATCGTTCTGGCCCTGCTGGTTCTGCTGGCGGCCAACAGCCTGTTCGTCGTCAACGAGCGCGAGTTTGCGGCCAAGTTCCGCCTGGGTGCGATCACCCGCGCTGATCTCGAACCCGGCCTGCATTTCAAATGGCCGTTCATCGAGACCGTGCGCCGCTTCGACAAGCGCCTGTTGACGCTGGATGCGATGCCCGAGCGCTACCTGACTTCCGAGAAAAAGGACGTCAGCGTCGACTTCTTCGTGCGTTGGCGGATCTCCGATGTCTCGCGTTTCTATCAGGCCACGGCCGGCAGCGAAGAAAATGCCCTGGCGCGCCTGAACCCGATCGTCAAGGAGGCGGTGCGCAACGAGTTCAACCAGCGCACCCTGGCCGAGGTCGTCGCCGACATCCGCACCAACCTGACCGATGTCCTGACCACCAAGAGCGATGAAGCGGCCAGCACCTTGGGCATCAAGATCGTCGACCTAAGAATCAAGCGCATTGAACTGCCCGAAGACAGCGAGGTCATCGATTCGGTGTTCCGGCGTATGCGCGAGGAGCGTCGCCGGGTGGCCAACGAGCTGCGCGCCGAAGGCCAGGAGGCGGCCGAGGAAGTGCGCGCCGAGGCTGACCGCCAGCGCAACGTCATTCTTGCCAATGCCGAGCGCGATGCTCAGCGCCTGCGTGGTGAGGGTGAAGGACGCGCGGCCGAGATCTACGCCGCGGCCTACGGCGCCGATGCCGAGTTCTACGGCTTCTACCGCAGCCTGCAGGCCTATCGCGAGACCTTCGGCAGCGGCGACGACGTCATGGTGCTCGATCCGAAGTCGGAGTTCTTCCGCTATTTCGGCGAAGGCGCCGTTGCGCGCTGACCCCGAAGCGCTGGCCGTTCAATGAGCGATTTGTGGGCGGCTTTGTGCCTGGTTCTCGTCATCGAGGGCCTGATGCTGTTTGTCGCACCGGGCGCCTGGCAGAACATGGCCCGGCGCGTGTTGGAGATCGAGCCGCGCCAGTTGCGCATTGGCGGTGCGGTCATGATCGTGATTGGTCTGATCGCGCTGCGTCTGGTTCGCGGCTGAGTTCGCCAGGCGCAGCGAGGGCGGCTTCGCCTTCGCCGCCTTCCAGTCCACGCGCCGCGTCCCAGCGGCGTCTCGACGGTCTCGCGACGAACGTTCACGAACAATGCGGCTTGGCCCGCCGTGCGGCGTGTACTCGGCTGCGCTTGCCACTGGCGATCGGGTACGAAAATCCGGATAATGCCGAAAAGCCGGTGGGGCCGCCCCGCCGGCTTTTCTCGTGTCCGGCCCGGCAATCGGCCGGCACCAGCTTTCCGCAACCGGGATATCGTGATGGGCCAGTCAGTCGTAGTTTTGGGTGCGCAGTGGGGTGACGAGGGCAAGGGCAAGATCGTCGACCTCTTGACCGAGAACATCGGCGCCGTCGTGCGCTTCCAGGGTGGCCACAACGCCGGCCACACCCTGGTCATCGGCGGCAAGAAGACGGTTCTGCATCTGATCCCATCCGGAATTCTGCGTGCCGACGCGATGTGCCTGATCGGCAATGGCGTCGTGCTCAGCCCGGCGGCCCTGCGCAAGGAGATCGCCGAGCTGGAGGGCAATGGCGTCGAGGTGCGTTCGCGCCTGAAGATTTCGCCGGCCACGCCGCTGATCATGCCGTACCACATTTCCCTCGATCAGGCGCGTGAGAAAGCCGCCGGCGGCCAGGCGATCGGCACCACCGGTCGCGGCATCGGTCCGGCCTACGAGGACAAGGTCGCGCGTCGCGGGATTCGCGTCGCCGATCTGCACTATCCCGAGCAGCTTGCCGATACCCTTCGACGGGCCTTGGACTACCACAATTTCGTGCTGACCAGGTATCTCGGCGCCGACGCCGTCGACTACCAGCAGACCCTGGATGAAGCGCTGGAGTTCGGCGAGTATGTCGAGCCGATGAAGTTCGATATCGCCGGGATTCTGCACGATTTGCGCAAGCAGGGCCGACGGGTACTGTTCGAGGGCGCCCAGGGCTCCCTGCTCGACATCGACCACGGTACCTATCCGTATGTCACTTCCAGCAACACCACGGTCGGTGGTGCCCTCGCCGGCGCCGGCGTCGGCGCCGATGCAATCGACTACGTGCTCGGCATCGCCAAGGCCTATGCGACCCGCGTCGGCGGCGGTCCGTTTCCGACCGAGCTCGATGACGAAGTCGGCCAGGCGCTGCGCGATCGCGGTCAGGAATATGGCGCGACCACCGGTCGACCGCGGCGCTGCGGCTGGATCGATATCGTTGCCTTGAAGCGGGCGGTTGCAATCAACGGCATCAGCGGTCTGTGCATCACCAAACTCGACGTGCTCGATGGTTTCGACCGGCTCAAGGTCTGTATCGCCTACGAATACCGCGGCAAGCGCACCGAGTACGCGCCGCTGGATGCGGCCGGCTGGGACGAGTGCACGCCGGTGTATCTGGACTTTCCCGGCTGGCAGGAAGCCACCCACGGCATCACCGAATGGGACAAGCTGCCGCCGGCCGCGCGTGCCTATCTGCGTGCGCTCGAGGAACTGGCCGGTTGCCCATTGGCGATTGTTTCGACCGGACCCGATCGCGACGCCAATATCGTACTCCGCGATCCGTTCGCGTAGGCCGCTGGCGCGTTGCCGGGTCGTTGCCGGCAACTCGGCGGGTGACAGCGTCGGGGTGGAGTTTCGGAGTCCTCGTCGGGTAATCAAACCACGGTCGGAGTGATCCACCGCAATCGCTCTTGGCAGTCTTCGCCAACAGGGCGCGGAGCGTGGCCGATCATCGCCCCATCGAGCCAAGACCCTGGACGGCGGCACGCGTGCGCCGCCGCGCCGAAATTCCCGACCCCGACCGTCTGATCCCTTGTCTCTGGCGCCGCCGATTGCCGCGTTCCGGCATCGAGTGCGTTGGCAAGGCGACAGTGTTGGATCACCTGGATGGCAATCGATGGCCCCGCCCCAAGAACCCCTTCGATCCAAGAACGGAGACATTGGTCACAATTCTTTGCAGTCGTGTGCTCGTTGCACGCGTATGCTGGCCGTTGCGGATCAAGCGCGACGCCCCGGTGCGCGGCCGAAGACATCGCCGTCACCGTATGTCAGGAGTGAGTTTTGCCATGAATGCAGTACTGCCATTGCACCTTTTGCGCGGCCATGAAATGGCTGCGTGCCAGGAGCGTGGTGCGATCCCGGCTGAGGCGGCTAGACGCAGACAACGAGACTGAGCCGTGACCGCGTGGGGGAACAGGCATTCATGGTCCATGGGTACGGCGGTTCGATCCGCGCTCGCAACCATGCTGATGATCACTGGGATGGCCTCGGCCTCCAGCCTGGGAGGTGTCGAGCTCGATCGCTCCACGACAGCGGCCGATCTTGCGTCGTTGTCGCTGGAGCACTTGCTGGATCTGGAGATCTCGACCGCATCGGGATTTCGGCAGCGAATGAGTTCCGCCCCGGCTGTGGTCCGTGTCATTGCCGCGGACGAGATTCGCGCCTTCGGCTGGACCACTCTGGCCGAGGTCCTCGCGACCTTGCCGGGCTTGTACACCAGCTATGATCGTTCCTACACCTACCTGGGCGCACGCGGTTTCCTGCGACCGGGCGACTACGACAGCCGTTTCCTGTTGTTGGTCGACGGCTATCGGTTCAATGACCCGATTTACGGTCAGGCAACGATCGGCCGGGAGTTTCCGCTCGATCTGGAATGGGTCGATCGGATCGAATACGTGCCCGGGCCTGGCTCGGCGCTGTATGGATCGAATGCATTCTTCGGTGTCATCAATGTCATCACCCGGCGACCGAAGGCTGGCAATCAGCACGTGCTGTCGTTGCAGACGGGTAGCGCCGGTCTGCGTGCTGCGTCGGGCCGGTTCAGCCATATCGGCGACGACGGTTCCGAATTCATGGTTGCCGCCAGTGGTCGTCGTCACGACGGCCGCGATCTGTACTACGCTGAATTCGACCAGGCCGATTCCGACGGCGTCGCGCGCGGACTCGATGGCGAGCGCGATCATCGTCTGCTGGTCAAGGCCAGCTGGGGCGAGTTCGACGTTTCGCTGCTGCACGGTCGGCGCGACAAGGATACGCCAACCGCTTCGTTCGGGCAGGTCTTCGCCGTTCCCGGGTCCTTTGTCGTCGATGAACACACTCGGGTTCATCTCGGCCACACTCGTGATCTTGGATCTGAAACCCGATCCAGCGCACGTTTCATCTACGGTCACTACGCGTACTGGGGCCACTACCTGTACGAAGATGCACCGATTGTCGTCAATCACGATGGCTCAGAGGCGAGCTGGCTCGGTGCCGAGTGGAAGCTGGTCAGCAGTGTGATCAACCGGCATACCCTGGCGGTCGGCGTCGAAGCGCACCACAACCTGCATTTGCGGCAATACAACCTGGACCACGATCCGCACCAGGTCCATCTGGACGATCGCCGCCGAGGTTCCCGCATCGGCTTGTTTGTCGAGGACGAGTTTCTGCTGCGCCCCGGCCTGCTGTTGAACGCTGGCTTGCGCTACGACTATGACAGTACGACCGGCAGCGACTTCAGCCCGCGAATCGCCCTGATCAAGCAAGGAGCGAACTCGACCTACAAACTGATTGCCGGGCAAGCCTTCCGTTCACCCAATGCCTATGAGCTCTACTATCAGGAGGACGGCGGCTACGCGCAGCTGGCCAATGTCGACCTTCATCCGGAACGTATTCGCACCCTGGAATTCGCGGTCAGTCGCCGTCTCGGCGACTACTCCAGCATCGATGCGCTGATCTACAGCTATCGATTGTCCGGGCTGATTTCCCAGGTCGAAGACGAGGACTCCGGTCTGCCGGTGTTTCGCAACCTGGACCAGGCGCAAGCCAGCGGCGCTGAATTCGCGCTCGATCATCGTCGACCCGATGGTCTGGCACTGCGAGCAAGTTTTGCCTACGCCCGGGTCAGCACCGATGATGTGCATGCCCGGCCGACCAATTCACCTCGGCGTCTGGTCAAGCTGGGCGCCAGCGCACCGGTGATCGGTGGACGGGCCCTGCTCG
>CAZFUH010000106.1:0-11912 GCA_964522235.1 uncultured Rhodanobacteraceae bacterium | reverse complement strand
AGCACGTCGCGTCCCAGCGGATGGATCGGCGACCGCAGCAGAAGGTTCATGAATAGTGCGGGTTAGTTGCCGTCGGCGAAATCCGACGTGGTCTGCCCGGCAGCGCGCGTCATGTTGAAGCGCATGCGCAGATGAACACGATCAGACAGGGCCAGACGCCGGCTGTTCATCCCGTACTGGCTGCGCAGAATGGTCCCGGCGACCTCGATCTCGCAACCCTGCTCGGACGAACAGGTCCCGGGCGCAAGCCGGAATCGCGCCGCTCGCTCGACGCCGCGCACGCGCAGGCGGCCGGTCAGGACTCCGCCGTGTTCCAGCAGTCCAGCCGGCACCGGGTCGGAGCGAAACTCGATCTGCGGATGCTCCTGGACATGAAAGAATTCGGCGGAGCGAGCCCAGTCGCGATGGCGCCGGTTGTTCATGTGCAAGGAGGCGGCGTCGACCACCAGGCGGACCCGGCTGGCGCCGTCCTGCTGTTCGATACTGCCGTGAAAGCGTTCGAAACGGCCATCAAGCCGAATCACACCGATCGCCGACAGATGAAAATCAATCTGACTGCGCTCGGCATCGAAACGCCACGCAGCTTCCGCCTCGGCAGCCTGGGACGTGGTCCCTGTGCTGACAATCGCGACACCGGCGAACACGAGCATGGTCAAGGCAATGCGTGCGATCAGCGACACTGCGGTCAAGCTTCGATCCTGTTCATGCGATCCGATCGTACACAGTTTCAAGCGCCGGCGTCGTGCCGGCGCGATCATCGGCGCCGACGCCTGGTCGGCTCGGCGTCGCCACTGTCCGCGTGCGGCGGATCGGCCACCTGCGCCTCCATCTCGATCAGTACCTCGACCTTATCGCCGACCAGGGTGGTGTCACGGGTCATGCCGAAGTCGGCTCGCGACAGCTCGGCTCGTGCGCTGACACCCATTCGGCGCCGAAACGACAGCGAATAGCGGCGCACATCATTGACTGTGAACTCGATCAGCAGCGGTCGTTCCTGACCGCGCACGCTGAGCTGACCGTGCAGGCGACCGCGCTTGTCGTCCAGACGCTCGACCTGGCTGGAGCGAAAGCAGACCGGCTGACCGTCAAACCAGTCGCCACGGCGCAGCGTGTTGTCCCAGGCCGGATCGCCCATGTCCAGCGCGTCCAAGGGCAGGCACAATTCGACCCGACTGTTGCTCCAGTCCTCCTCGTCGAACCACAGGCCGCCCTGCACCGGCCGGAACCAGCCGACGCTGCGCGCGAAACGGGCATGCTCGACAAAGAACAGGACACTGGTGTGCACCGGATCAATCGCGTAGTACACCGGCTCGGCACGCGCAGGCGCGGCAACAGCCACGCCTGCAAGCAACAGGACCAAGGCAGCAGCTCTCATCGCCGGTACTCCACGCTCAGTCGAATCTGGTTCAAGTCATCGCTCTCGACCTGGTCGCGGTCGCGACGCTTGACCTTCAACGGTGTGTGCGACAGCGCCAGTCGGCCGTTGAGCTGACCAGGCAGATCGAAGCGCACGCCGAGACTGATGCTGGTGATGTGGCGCGACAAGACCAGCAAGGCGCGGTCGTCGAAGCCTGGGAAGCTGGCTCGAACCTGGGTTTCGGCGTTGATGTGGTGGCGAGCCCAGGTCAGCTCGGGTACCACCAGCCAGCGTTCGGGGGCGTACGCAAACCCCAGTTCCAGGCCGTGGTAGCGGCTGCGGAAACTGTCGTTCGAGCGCTCCAGACAGTCGCCGGGACCGCTGCCGATCAAGGCGTCGTAGCAGGTAAAGGCACCCTGGACATTGGCGCGTCCGGCCTGTGCCGCAATCCCAAAGCGCCAGTTCCGGAACTCGAACCGGCGCTGCCCGAGCAGACTCCACATTTCGCGCGGTTTCGCACCCTGGACCCGCACCGGTGGTGTCCAGCCCAGGTGCACGCCGATCGCACCGGGCAACAGCGCGCCGATCCACAGTCGACCGAACACCGGCGAGTTGTTGAGGTTCTCTTCCTTGAAGCCGTCGAATCCGACCGTGCGTTGACGGCGATCCAGGTGCGGCAGCTCAAACAGATCGACGGCCAACGACCAGCGGCCTTCGGCCGGCACCAGCGACCAACCGCCCGGCGTCACCAAGGCACTGGCCCGGGCCATTGCCCAGGCTTCCGGACGCGGTTCGCCGACACGTTCGCGCTGATGGTCATGACCATCGTGCGCGAGTGCGGCGTCGGCTGACACGGTCAGCGCAAGACTCAGCAGCGATGACATCGCCAGCGCGAATCGAGAGCGAGGCCGGCCCGGTGTCAGCTGACGGCTCACGACAACATCCACGTCGTTCGCGTCCATGCGATCGTCGGTGATCGCGAAATCAGTCATTCTGCGCCGCCTCGCAACGCTCGGGGGCCGGGGTCAGGCGCTCCAAGGGAATCACACCTTGTTCGCCATTCTCGTCGACACGGTAGCGCAGCTCGGCGCGTGTACAGCTTTCGAACACGAATTCAGCCTCGCCGGCGGCTTCGAAGGTGGGCGGATCGTCCGCGTCGAAGCGACCGCCACGGGTCCGAACCAGGGGCACGATTGCGCGATCGCCGTCATAGCTGCCCTGGGCGGTGAACCAGTCGTGCTGGCCACCCTGCGGCGTCCAGGTAAACCAGGCCGCGAACAGCAGTTGGTCGAGTTCCGGCGCAATGTCGAAAAACCAGCCCTGTCCTGGCGTCGCCGGGTTGTGCCAGACACCGTTCAGGCCATCATTGATCCGGAACGACGGTTGCGTAGCGCCCGCTTCGACAATGATCCGGCCGGACATGCCCTGGCCGCCCGGACCGCCGTGCGGAGCGCAGAAATAGCGGAACTCGCCGGGCGCATCGAAGTCCTGACTGAACGACCACGGCGCCGGACGTGGCGGCCCCGAGGTGTAGCTGCCGTCATCGGCGACGACGTTGTGTCCGCCGTCCTCGGCAACCCAGGTCACGGTATCGCCGGCCTGGATGGTCAGGATCTCGGGCTGAAAGCTGAAATTGACTACCCGAATCTCGTGTTCGGCAGCGAGCACGGTTGCCAGCGGCAGCAATGACAACAGTGAAGCAACCAGACCTTGCAGTCGAATCTTCACGAACTTCCCCCCTTGCGATGGATGTGATGTCAACTTCATGTCGAACAATCCGCCAGGGCCAGGCGGATCGAGGCGACGCAGACAGTCCCGAACTCGACGCATGAACCGATTGAATCGTCGCAACCGGGCTGTTCCTTCCAAGAAAACGGATGATAGAAACTACTTATGATTTCTCGTTGCGTTCAGATCGGTCGGATGCGGGGTGCTAGCGCGGTTCCAGCCAGCCCCGCTTGACCGCGAGCAGGGCGGCCTGGGTGCGGTCGGCGACCCCGAGCTTGGCCAGCACCTGGCTGACGTAGCCTTTGACCGTACCCTCGGTCAGATTCAGGCGTCGCCCGATCAGCTTGTTGCTCAGACCCTCGACCATCAGTCGCAGCACGTCACGTTCGCGCATCGACAGCTGTTGCCAGGGACTGTCGTCGCTGTTCAGACTGTCCAGCAACTGCCGTTGCGCGGTCGGATGCAGCCAGGCCTGACCGCTGGCAACCGCGCGTACCGCACGCACCAGGTCGCCGCGCAAAGCATCCTTGAGCAGGTAGCCAACGGCCCCTGCCGTCAGCACGGCGCGAATCTCGGCTGCCTCGGCATAGCTGGTGAACACCAGCATCTCCAGGTCCGGATGCTGACGTTTCAACTCGGCGATCAATGCCGGCGCGGTCATGCCGGGCAGGCGCAGATCGACGATGGCAACATCGACGGCGGCGGAAGGAAAGCCGGCCAGGGCACTGTCGCCATCGCTGAACTCGGCAACCACGCGCAGATCCGCTTCCTCTTCCAGCAGGGCCCGGGTGCCCTCGCGAACCACGGCATGATCATCGATCAAGGCGATACGAAGTTCAGACGACATGACGGCGACCGCCTCCGGGGTCCAATCCTGTGCCTGACTGCCGGAAAGTGTAGTCATTTCGCGATCCCTGCTGATTGCGGTCAGCCTGACCGACTGCCGCAGCACCGGCAAGCGCCGTACGGCAGGTGCTGGCCCTGTCGAAAGTCAGGGCGGATGCGGCCGCTTGCTGGATGGCGTCAACGATCATCGCGGGGCAGTCGCGCCATCACCAGCACACCGCCACCGGGCCGCCCGCGCAGCGACAACCGGCCGCCGAGTGCCTCGCAGCGGGCTCGCATGCTGCCCAGTCCGATGCCGTTGGGCCGCGGCACCGGCAGTCCGACGCCGTCGTCGACCACCTTCAGCACGGCCTGATCACCATCGATCGTCAGGACCACGGTCAAGTGCCGGGGTCGACCGTGGCGGATGGCATTCGACACCGCTTCGCGGGCAATCAGAAACAGGCCTTGTTCGTGCGACAGCCGCTGCGGCTGGTAGTGCTCGGCGCTGTACACCAACTCGATGGAATCGGGGGTCATCGCCTCGATCACCTCGGCGAGGGCGCTGGCCAGACCGAGCCGACCCAGACGATCCAGTTCAACCGGGCCCGGTACCGGCGCGCTCGACTCATGCGGGGGCGAGGACAACTCGTGCAGAAGACTGCGCATTTCGCCCAGTGCAAGTTGTGTAAGTTGCTGCACCCGCTCAGCGCGCCGTTGACCCTCGGCCGGCTCCCGCTGCCAGGCCATGGGCAGGCTTTGGCTGAGCAGACTGATCGACGACAGAATCTGGGTCACGCTGTCGTGCAGGTCATGGGCCAGGCGCTCACGTTCGGCAAGCACGGCCGCGAGCCGCGCGCGCTGATGCAGGCGGGCATTGCCGATCGCCACCGCGAGATGGTCGGCGATGATGCGCAGGCACTCGATATCGAGATCATCGAACGGACGCTCGCCCTCGACGTTGACCACACCGAGGACCTGGCCGCCAAGCAGGATCGGAACCGCCAGTTCGGCGCGCGCAACCGGGACGCCGGGTGGCGTGACATAGCGCGGGTCGGCGGCGACGTTGTCGACCCGTTGAACGCTGCGTTCGCGGACCGCGCAGCCCATGATTCCGCTGTCGATCGGCAACCTGTCCTCGTGCCGAATCAGGCGCTTGTAGTCGCCGCCGCGATGGCGCACGATCAGGGTAGTCGGGTCGTCAGGATCGACCAGCGGCAGGTCGACGTTCGGGTACTCCAGCACTTCATGGATGGCATCCGCAGCCTGGGCCAGGATGTCGTCCAGGCTGCTGCCTTGAACGATGATGGCGGCGACTTCACCGATCAGCTTGAACCGCGCCGTCCGGCGCTGCTCCATTTCGTAGCGGCGGGCGTTGTCGATTGCGATCGCAGCATGCCGGGCAAACAGCGCCAGGGTCGCGCGATCGCTGCGTTGCAATCGCCGCGGCGGCCAGGCACCGATACCGAAGACGCCGATCAGACGATCGCCGGCTCGGATCGGCATCCCGATCACATCGTTGTCATCGGGTTCGCCCGAGGTCGGCCTGGGCAGATCGCCATAGCGGCAATGCACCGGCGCGTTGCGCTCCAGGACCAGACCGGCCAGGCCCTCGCCGGCACGCATCTCCGCGCCCAACTCACTGTCCGGCATGCGGTAGATCGCCGCCGTGCGCATGATCTTGCGCTCGGGTACGTACAACGCGATGGTACCGTCGTCGGCATCGATCAGCCGGCAGGCGCGTTCCACCAGACGATTCAACAACGGCTGTTGTTCCAATTCGCCGGAAATGTCCTCGATCATCCGACGCAGAAGGCCAAGTTGGCGCATGGCCAACGAGCGTGTACCGGGACGGGCCGACAGTGGCTTCATCGCCGGCGAGGGTGCCGCAAGTTGGTCGCTGACGCCAGTGCTTTCGTCAGCGACGATCAGTACCGGACCAGGAACGACCAAGGAAGTTGGCCATCCGCCGCGCCGACGGGCAGGCCATCTTCGATGTGGCTGCGCCGACCGAGCTTCGACCGGGCGATCAATCCTCGCCGTCGTCGCGCACCCGCTCCGGGTTGGCACTGACCTGGATGACCTGCGGAATCTCACTATCCAGGCGCAGCGCGGTCAGCTTGCCGCCCCAGACACAGCCGGTGTCGATGGCACTGACACCCAGGCCGATGAACAAACCCAGCGTCGACCAATGACCACAGACGACACGGGCACCGATCGGCTTGCGGCCGGGCACCGCGAACCACGCGTACAACCCGGCCTTCTGCGTGCCTGGCGCGCCCTTTTCCTGATGGTCCAGACGGCCGCGTGTACTGACAAAGCGCATGCGCGTCAGTACGTTGATGGTCGCGCGCCAGCGTTCGACGCCGCGCAGCCGTGGATGCCACAGCTCCGGCTTGTTGCCGAACATCTGCCGCAGCAGACGCTTGTGACCATCGCCGTGCAGACGTTCCTCGACCTCACTGGCATAGCGCAGGGTCGCCTTCACGTCCCAACGCGGCGACACCCCGGCGTGGACCATGAGCACGCCCAGTGCCTCGTCGTAGTGCGCGAGTCGGCGCGTACGCAACCAGTCCAGCAGTTGATCACGATCGGGAGCGAACAGAACCCGACGCAGATCGGGATTGACGCGGGCCTGCTCTTCTTCGCGACGCTGCCCGACTGCGAGCAGACTGAGGTCGTGATTGCCGAGCACGACCTCGGCGCGATCACCCAGCTCGCGCACCAGGCGCAGCACCTCCAGTGATTGGCCGCCGCGATTGACCAGATCGCCGCAGAACCACAAGCGGTCGCGGCTGGCGTCGAAATCGACTGCGTCAATCAGACGCGCCAATTCGTCGCGACAACCCTGAACATCGCCAATGGCGTAGACGGCCATGACCGATCAGACGCAAGCCGCGCGGCGAGCGCACGGCGGTGGACGATCGGAAACGCGTCGACAGCGCGGGCAAGCGGGAGACTGCCGCGATGCTTCAGCTAGCGCTAGACCGGAGGTCGATCGCATCAGTGGATGGTCCGTGGCACCGACAGCGTGAACTGCGGGATCGGCACGTCGAAACGGGTGCCGTCATCAGCCACCAACTCGTAGCTGCCGTGCATCGTTCCAACGGCCGTTTCCAGTACTGCGCCGGAGGTATATTCGAAGCTGTCGCCGGGACGCATCCATGGCTGTTCCCCGACCACGCCGTCACCGCGCACCTCTTCGGTCTTGCCGTTCGCGTCGGTGATCACCCAGTGCCGACTGAGCAAACGTGCGGCGATCGAACCGGCATTCTGAATCGTGATCGTGTACGCGAACACGTAGCGGTTGTCGGCCGGTTGCGACTGATCGTCGAGAAAGCGTGTGCTGACCCGGATGTCGAGCTGGTAGGTGATATCTTCGTCCATACGGCAAGTTCAACAAACGCGGCGGCTGGATGCAAGCTCGCCATCAGGCTTGCTGCGGTTTCGGTTTCACTGTACAGGCACGTGTGCGCTAGAAAAAACGCGGCAGCAGCAACAGGCACCAGCATGCCCCGGCATTGATCAATGCCAGCAATACCGCTGCCGAGCCCATGTCCTTGGCGCGACCGGCAAGGACGTGGCGCTCCGGACTGGCCTTGTCGACCACGGCCTCGATCGCCGAGTTGAGCATTTCCACGATCAGCACCAGGAACAGGCTACCGACCAGGATCGCGCGCTCGATACCATTGTCGCCCAGCCAAAGCGCCAACGGCGCCATGCCGGCGAACAGGTACAGCTCCAGCCGAAACGAGGTCTCGTAGCGAACGCCAGCGACCAGGCCTTTGAGCGACCAGCCCAAAGCCCGCCACATCTGGCGCGGCCCACGCGGCTCAGTGCTCGCCATCGCCGGTGCCTGCTGGCAAGGCCCGCGAACGATTCCGGGCCGGGTTCAACACGAGGGCTTTGGGCATCATTCGGCGCCGCTTGGGTGTCGGGGAATGATATTGCATCGAGGCAGCAAAGCGCTGACTTCCGCTGCGTCAAGAGGCCGCCAGCTGCCCTTGGCCAGGTCACCGAGTTGCAAATCGCCAATGGCGACCCGCACCAACCGCAACACCTGGGCTCCGTTCGCCGCCAACATGCGCCGGATCTGCCGGTTGCGACCCTGGTCGAGGCGAATTTCCAGCCAACTCGTGCGGCCGCCGCTACGCAGCAACTGGACATCGACCAGGCGCAAGGTCTCACCGTCATCGACGACACCGTCGCGAAGCTGCGACAACAAGATGGCGTCGGCCGGGCGGTCGACCTGGACATGGTAGGTCTTGACCAGATGCGAGTCCGGGCTGGTGATCGCCGCGGCCCAGACCGGATCGTTGCTGAGCAGGAGCAGGCCCTCGCTGGCCTGGTCCAGTCGTCCGACCGGTGCCAGCCAGGGCAGGTTGGCATCGCGCAGACAGTCATAGACGGTGGCACGTCCACGCTCGTCGCTGCGTGTGCAGACCAGTCCGCGCGGCTTGTTGAGCAACAGATGAACGGTGTCGACCGCAGCGGCGATGTCGTCGTCAACCTGGATGTCACCGGCATCCAGACGCGTGCGCTGCTCGGGGTCGGTGCAGACGCGGCCAGCGACTCGGACGCGCCCGGCGCGGATCAAGCGCTCGGCCTGCGCACGCGAACAAAGCCCACGCTTGGACAAGACGCGGGCCAGACCATAGCTGGCGCAGTCAACAGGCTTCACGCATCGGCCGCTTGAGGTTGCCGCCGGCTGTGGCGCAGCGCCCCGCTCTACTCACCCTCAGCCCAGATCGCCAGCACCCGGGTACCGTCGGCCTCGATCCGCCCGCGGTACATGCCGGTACTGCTGAAGGGCATTGCGATCCGGCCACTGCCGTCGATCGCGATCACGCCGCCGTCGCCGCCCAGCGCGGGAATGTCGTCGACGACAACGCCGGCCGCCGCATCTGGCAGCGACTGCCCAGCTAGACGCACGCGTGCACAGATCTCGTGGGCGGCGCCGCTGCGGATGAAATACTCGCCCCAACCGGTCGCCGAGACCGCGCAGCCGCGCTCGGCCCAGGTGCCGCCACCGATCACCGGCACGTCGCCGACCCGCCCGTAGCGCTTCAGGGTCATGCCGCCAGTCGAGGTAGCCGCCGCGACCTCGCCGTTGCGATCCAGCGCTACGGCACCGACGGTGCCGTAGTAGTCGCTGCCCGGTCGAGACAGTGAAGCTTCGCGGCGCTGCCGGTCCTGGCTGCGCGCGCGCTGGTACTGCTGCCAGCGTTCGTCGGTATGAAAGTACGACGGGCGCACGAATTCCAGCCCCTGGGCACGCGCGAAACGCTCGGCACCGGCGCCGATCATGAACACGTGCCGTGAGCGCTCCATTACCGCGCGCGCGGCCAGAATCGGGTTGCGCACCCGTGTCAGTGCCGCGACCGCGCCGGCATTGCGGTCGGAGCCTGTCATGATCGCTGCATCCAGCTCGACCCGGCCATCGGCATTGAACACAGCGCCTTTGCCGGCATTGAAATGCGGCGAATCCTCCAGCACCAGCACCGCAGCCGTGACTGCATCCAGACTGCTTCCGCCGGCCGCCAGTATCGTGTGTCCGGCATCCAGGGCGCGCGCCAATGCCGCTTCGATACCGGCGCGCTTGTCCGCAGCCAGAGCCGAGCGATCGATGGTTCCGGCACCACCATGGATGGCGATGGCGATCGGCGCTTCGGCGCGAAGCGCCGTGCTCGCCAGCAGGATCAAGAGCAAAAGCCCGCGCATGCCGCACTCCTCGAATCGACAATGGAGCGCAGTATACGTGGGTCGAGCGCCGCACCGGATTCGCCGACGCCATTGCAGGGCCAGCGCACGGCAGGTGCCGCCAGCGGTCACGGCGCGCCGTTCGACTTCAGATAAACGGTGGCCTTGGTGCCGAAGCCGCGTTGACTTTGAAATTCAACGTGCCAGCCAAAGCGATCGGACAGACGCTTGACGATGGTCAGGCCGATGCCATGACCGGACTTTCCGGCGCCGGCGTCGACGCGGAAGAACGGTTCAAACACGCGCCGGATATCCTCTTCGTCCATGCCGATGCCGGTGTCCGTGACTTCGATGCGATCGTCGTCGACGGCGACGACGATCTCGCCACGCTCGGTGTACTGACAGGCATTGCGGATCAGATTTCCGACAACGACGGCCAGCACTCGCGGCGGTGCGTGCAGACGCAACTGCGCACGTTCTTCGGCATGAATCAGCACCGGCCGTCCAGCGACCAAGGGCTGGGCCATCTCGATCTGCTCAAGTACCACGTCGTTGACCAGAAAGTCCTCCTCCGGCAAGCCGGTATCGCTTTCCCTTGCAAGGATCAGGAACGCCTCGATCAAGGTGTTCATGTCACTGGCCGAACGGCGGATCCGCAGCACGTTCTTTTCGCCGTAGCCATCCAGGTTGCCGTCGCTGAGCAACATGTCACAGGCGATCTTGATTACGGTCAGCGGACTGCGCAGTTCATGGCTGGCATCGCGAGTGAAATTGCGCTCGCGCTCCAGGAAGGCCTGGTTGCGCTCTGCGAAGCTGCGCAAGGCGCCAGACAGTACGGCGACTTCGCCTTCGGCGTCGGCCGGAAGGCGGTCCGGCGAGAGATCCTCGTAATTTGGTTGCTTCGGATCCCAGTCACGAACATGGGTTGCCAGCCAGATGACCGGCGACACCGCACGTTTGCTTGCCCGGTAGGTCATCCAGATGATCAGGTAGATCGCCATCAACACGAACGACAGCGGCACAAAACCGAAGAACAGCGCCAGACGGTTGAGCTGTTCCTGGGCGAAGACCAGGTACAGGCGACCGGCTTCGATGTCGGAGACATGGACGATGTCATAGCGGCCACTGCTGGCAACCTGTCCGTAACCCGGTTGCAAGGGTTTCAGCGCCGGCGGCAGCGGCGGATCGCCTGCACGCGGCGGCAACAGATAGCCGCGCATATTGAAGGTATTGGGCAACTCGGCACCGGGATCAGCTTGCAGCCGAGCGGCATAGTGAGCGGCCTCTTCGTTCAGGGCGCGCCGGACCAGTACGTCCTCAAGCACGAAATAGGCGCCGTAGACGCCGAGCACGGTGGCCAGGGCGATTGCCGCGACCTGCAGAAAGAACGCGGCACGGATGCGCCGACGCAGACTACGCTCGGGCGCATCGCCTGAGCGATGGCCGTCGACCTCAGGCACTGTGGGCCGGAACTTCCGCCACCAGGTCGGCCATCCGATAGCCAGCGCTGTGAATGGTATGCAGCAACGGCCGATCGAATGGCTTGTCGATGATCTTGCGCAGGTTGTACAGATGCGAACGAAGGGTGTCGGAGTCGGGCAAGGTATCGCCCCAGATCTCACGCTCGATATCGGCGCGACTGACCACACGCGGCGACTCGCGCATCAGGATACCGAGCAGCTTCAGGCCGATCGGCGAGATCTGCAACTCCTGCCCGGCACGGGTCAGACGCAAGGTTGCAGTATCCAGAACCAGGTTGCCGACGGTCAGCACCTCGGCACTGACCTGGCGCCGGTCACGGCGGATCAGGGCACGCAATCGGGCTTCCAGCTCCTGGATCTCAAAAGGCTTGATCAGGTAGTCGTCGGCACCAGCGTCGAGGCCGGTGACCTTGTCGTCGAGGGTGTCGCGGGCAGTCAGCATCAGCACCGGCGTCGACTTCTTGGCGTCCTTGCGCAAGCGCCGGCAGACTTCCAGGCCATCCATGCCGGGCAGCATCAGATCGAGGATGACCACGTCATAGCTGTTCTCGACCGCCAGATGCAGGCCGCTGATGCCATCGGCGGCAAAGTCCAGACTGTAGCCACGCCGCTCCAGAAACTCGCCGACCATCTCGGCGATGCCGCGGTTGTCCTCGACCAGCAGCACCAGACCTTTGCCCTCGTCTCGAGTGTTCATCCCCGCTCCTTGCGCAGTCTTCACGTTCGTGAAGATAGGCCCGGCGTGGTGAGCATATTGTGAAGCGGGCTAGGAGCCTGCGCGGCAGAAGCGTTCGAGGCGAAACGGATGCCATCGTCATTGA
>CAZFUH010000105.1:0-11939 GCA_964522235.1 uncultured Rhodanobacteraceae bacterium | reverse complement strand
TCGATGGCGAGGGCGCCGTTGCAGCCCGGACGGCTTCTGCCGCGCAGGCTCCTAGGTATGAATAGTAGCAATATCCGGACCGCCGGTCCGTTCGTGCCGCGAAGCCGCGGTAGCGGCCCTGCGATTCGGGCAATCTGGGTTACGATGGTTTCAGCCTGATGGAGCAATCGGGGGTGAGCATGAGGCGCTGGATATTGCTGTTGCTGCTGGCCTGTTTCCCGCCGGCCACCGTAGCGCTCGAGCTGGAGTTGGAGAGCCATTGCCTGGACTGTCATCGACCGACCCAGATGCGCGGCGAGGTGCCGCTGATCGAGGGTCAGCAAGGCGACTATCTGCGTCGGCAGTTGGCCGATTTCCGCGACCTGCATCGCCACGGCTTCCCGATGACCGGGCTTGCCGCCGGGATGGACAACGAGGCGATCATGGCGATTGTCGACGCCTTGGCGGCGCGTCCCTGGCGCCGTTCCGCGCGGCCGGTGTCGCGCAAGGCTGCCGAACGCGGTCGCAAGCAAAGCAGCGATCTGGAATGCGTGTCCTGTCATGGCGAGTCCTTTCTCGGTTCTGGCTCGATGCCGCGCCTGGCCGGTCAGCAGCCCGGCTATCTGCGCCGGCAGATTCGCGCCTTTGCCGACGGCGAGCGTCAGCATCCGCTGTCCGAGGTCGATGCCCGGATCTATATCCTCGACGACGAGCAGGTGCGCGACATCGCCGCGTTCCTGCACTCGTTGCCCTGACAGGAGCCGAAGCGGCTACTGGAAGCCATTGGCGAAGATCAGGTCCGGTTGCAGCTCGTAGGCGCCGATATCGACCGGACCGAATCGAGGTCGACCGCGCTGGTCCAGCACCGGGGCGCCGGTCGCAGTGCCGGTATCGACGGCCGCGGAAGCGGCCGGCAAGGCCAGGGTCTGGGTCGGACCGCCATTGTTCGACGGTGCTCCGAGAGCGACGTCGGCGAACACAGCGCTGGCGGTGACCGGGTTCTCCGGTTGCCCTGACGGCCGGACCTGAGGCCACTGAACATTGTGGCTGCCGGAAACCGGTGCGTTCAGCAGAGTCCAGGGGTTGAACGCGTTGCCGCCGGTGTTGTTGCGGAACAGCACGTTGCGCAGGGTCAGTGCTGCGCCCTGAGCATTGGCGATGCCTCCGGCAAAACACACTGGGCAGTCGGCGCGGTTGTCGGCAATGGTCGTGTTCTGGATCGTGACACCGCCGGTCGCTTGAAGATAAATTGCGCCGCCGAGACCGGTACGGGCGAGATTGCCGACGAAGGTGCTGTTGACGATGGTGCCGCTGGTGACGGTGCCGCCATGGTCGATCAAGGACAAGGCACCGAAACCGGACGCCTGGTTGCCGCGGAACGTGCAGCCGGTGATCTCGAACGGCCCGCCTTGCAGGTAGACGCCGCCGGTATGGGCCTGGCTGCTGCCGGTGCTGTTATTGCCCTGGACGGTGCAGTCGCGCAGGCGCACGAAGCTCTGCTGGTCGTAGGCGACGGTGAACAGGCCGGCGCCATAGGCGTTGGCGCTATTGTCGATCAGGCGGCTGCGACACAGATTGATATTGCGCTGGGCGCCATCGACGCCCAGGCCGCCGCCGTTGCCGCCGTTGCCGGGATTGCCGCCGGTGCCGGTGGCACTGTTGCCGGCAAGTACGCTGTCGAACAGATTGATCGTACGCGAGCCGAGCGAGTACACGCCGCCGCCATTGGCGCCGCTGTTGCCGTCGATCTGGGTTCGGACCAGGGTCAAGTCATCGGCGCCGACGACATAGAGCGCGCCGCCGCCATCGTCCTGGGCGACCTGGATCGCATGGTTGTCGGTGAAGCGGGAATCGAAGACCCGGATACTGACCGCCTGCCATGGACCTCCGGTGGGTTTCCACAAACCGGCACCGGAACCCCCCGGCACGCTGCCGGCACGGATGGTCGCGTTCATCAAGGTGAAGCGATAGCTGAGGTTGCCCGGATTGCTGACCCGTAATACCCGACGCGCGCCGGCACCGGACAGGGTTGCGCCGGCCGCATCCAGGACGGTCTCGCGCGTGATCATCAGTTCCTGGCTGACTGTGAGCGTACTGGTGCCGATGTTCAGTCGGATCGCGCCGCCGGCATTCAGTGCCGTCTGCAGTTGCGCGCTGGTAACGCTGCCGGCGCTGCCGTTGCCGAGCAGTTGCCAGTTGACCGGTTGCGGCGGCGACGGCGCCACGCAGTCGAACCCCGGCTGTGCGTCGGCGTGCTGTGGCAGGAGCAAGGCAGATAGAGCCGCAAGCCCCACGCTGGCCGAGAGCTTCAGGACTGGCATCAGGATTTCCCCCGTAACGATGCCGACACTGTAGCCGAGTCCAGGAGACTGGGCGCTGGAAGCCGCCCGGGCGACGCCCGGGCGGAGTGGTCGTCAGTGATTGCCGATGCGGAACGTGATCGGGACCTGTACCCAGGCGGTGACCGGCCGCCCGGACTCGATCGCCGGCTGGAACCGCCAACTGCGCACGGCACTGAGCGCGGCCCGATCCAGGTGGCGATCTCCGCTGCTGCGGGCGATGCCGATTTCAAGCACCTGGCCATCGCTGCCGACCAGCACGCGCAGCAGGGTCTCGCCTTCGATGCCGAGTCGACGCGCCTCGATCGGGTACTGCGGCTGCCGGACACGCTCGTAGCCGACACCGCGATCGAGTTGCGTTGATGGCGCGGGCAGGATCGCCTCGATCCGAGCCGGCATCGTCGGCTGCACTGCGGTTGACGGCCCAGGAACCGGTCGTATCGGCGCGGCCGTGTCGATCGACGTCAGCCGTTGCGGCGCGCGGACCGGCTGAACGGGTTGGACCTCAGGCTCCAGTTCAACCCGCCGGATCGGCGGCGGCGGCTGGATCGGTTCGGGATCAACGAAGATCACTTCCATGTCCGGCGGGTCTGCGGCTACCAGCGGCGGCGGAACATGGGCCGTGGCCAGAAGCAAGGCGGCACCGGCGACGATGTGCAGGTTGAACGCGGTCGACATGGCTCCGACACGGCGCCAGTCGACCCGGGCTTCGTTCTCGTTCCAGGTACTTGTAGACATGCTCGACCTCCCGTTGGCGGCGTCCCTGCCCAGATCTCCTTGCGATCTATGTAACGCGTCAGTGCGAGAAGGAACCACTATGAAAACGATTCTTGTTTAGGTTCTGCTCAGGTTGTTTCGGCCGGCCTGATGCGGTCCAGGACTGCTGCCGGCCCGGCATCCTCCAGCAGTGCCTGGTGACGCCTGGGATGGATGTCGGCACCGGTGCGATTGAGCAAGTTGCTGATGGGACGGCCAATGTCCGGAAAGCGTCCCGGTTTGTTCCCGAAAAATCGTTGGTCCTTGCGGCTGCATGCGTTAGCGTGGTCGACAACAGCAATTGCAGGAGCTGAAGATGAGATCAAACCTTGTTGCCGCGCTGGCGCTGTTCTGCAGCGCTGGTGCCACGATCGCGCACAGCGAATTGCCAGGCGAGAACTGGTGTCGGAATGGCCGCCCGGTGCCGATTCTGAGCATCGATCTGTATGGCGCGACGATTGTTGCCGCGCGTGAGCGAGAGCAGTCGACCTGCCGCCCCCAAGACGGCGGTCGCGATCGTGAATGCGGACAGTTTGAAGATGACTACGGGACCGGTCGCGGCCTGGCCTTGTTGACCTGCGGTGTGCACAGGCTGAGGCTCGGGCCGGGCGATCTGGGTACGGTGATCTTCATCGCCGATGGGCCGGAAAGCTATCTGCATCCTGACCACCATGACCTGTACCGCGCCGAGCATGGCTTGCACGGAGTCTGTGTACGTTGCGAACGCCCACTTCGGCCAGCGCGCTGAGGTCAGGCCGATCCGCGCGATTGCCGGAGCACGCCGTCGACCATGGTTTCCAACTGCCGACGCTGATCGGTTTCGATCGGCACCTCGGCAAGCACGAAGTACGCGGTGCGCAGCACCTCGCGCCAGCGCGGTCGATCCGGCACGGTATCCGGACTCAGGTAGCGGTCCATTGCCCGAACGCGCAATCGACCGTCGTCGATGGTGATCCGCCAGATGCCACTGGCCTCGGCCAGATCGATTCGGGTCTTGCGCGTTGCCCGCTCCCAGGCATCCAGGCTGGCTCGCATCAACGCGACCAGCTGGTGTCGGAACGGGGTCCGGTCCGAACTGGCTTCCGATTTCTCATCGATCGAAGTCGCTGCTGCCGCCGGCGGCGGTGCGGGCGAACGTTGTGGTCCGGGTTCGAACAGCAGCACGCCCAGTTCTTCCTCCAGCGCCAGTCGGCGACAGCGGACCAGGGAGGTGCCGGTGGCGCCGTCGACGTTGCGCAAGCCAAGATCCTCGCCATCGGGCCTGCCCTCCAGCGACGCCGTTTCCACCAATGCCTGCGCCCAGTGTGCCAGGTCCGGATCCAGTGCCTGCGCCAGCGCCATGTCGTGCAACTGATCGATCCCCACGTCCAGTTCGCTGGCCGCGGCCGCGGTAATGGCGCGGATATTCCCGGCGGCATCGAACACCAGGGCGGCCGCCTGTTGCTGGTCCAGCAGCCAGGCCATCGAGCGCAAGTCGCTGCGCAACAACTCGGCGGCGCGACGGGAATCGGCGATGCGCCGTTCCAGTTCCGCTCGTTCGGCGTTCGCCCGCAGGCGTTGCCGGTACTGCCGTGACTGCGAGTAGAACGCGAGCAAGGCCAGGGCAAACAGGGCCAGGGCTGCGACCAGGACGGTTTCCAAGCGCCGGCGCGACAGCTCGGCTTCCTGGCGTGCGGCATCGGCAGCCAATCGGTCGCGTTCGGCTTCCAGCCGTTCGACATCGAAACGTACGCGCAGGGCATCGAAACGTTCGCCATGCCGGGAGGCCTGCAACTCCGTGCCCAGGCGCTGATACTCGCGCAGATGGCTGACTGCGTCGTCGAGCCGACTCAGGCCCTGGGCCAGGTCGGCCAATGCCAAGTGCGCCTGCACGATCCGGGCCGGTTCGGCGCCGGTGTCATGCGCCAGCGCCTCCCGCAGGGAATCGAATGCCTGGGAACGCTCGCGTGGATCACTGCTGAGTTCGGCGGCCAGCAATTCGATTTGTAGCGAACCCTGGCGTTGCAACTGCCCGGCCAGTTCGCGTGCCCGTTCCAGCCACTGCCGAGCGGTGGCACGTCTGCCGTCGCCAGCCTCCAGTTCAGCGCGCCGCAACGCGAGGCGCAGTTGGTCGCGCGGCGAGTGGGCGCCGACGTAGTACCGCCAAGCATGATCCAGAGTCTTGCGCGCCTCGTCGGGGCGATCCTGCTGTTGCGCCAGCTTGGCCAGCTCTTCCAGGGTTCGGTGTTCGAGCAGGGTGCGGCCATGATTGCGGTGGTCGGACAGCGCCCGGCGCAGATAGCGCTCTGCCCGCTCCGGATCGCCGAGCTCCAGATACAGGCTGCCGATGTTCGCGAGCAGGGCGCCCAGCTCCGATTCACCGGCCGCCTCACGCGGCTTCAGGCTGGCCTCGAAATGTCCAAGAGCCGCCGGGTAGTTGCCCAGATGACGGTAGGTCACGCCGAGGTCGTTCTCGCTGATTGCCAAGGCCGTGCGGTCACCAGCCGCGCGAGCCGCGGCCAGCGCTTCGAGAAAGCGCGCCAAGGCCTCGATCGGTTGGCCGTCGCGATAGGCGTTGAGTCCGCGCCGTCGCGCCAGCCGGTGCGCAGCGAGAGCGTCTTCGACGTTCGGCAGCAGGACCACGGCGCGATCAAGCGCGGCATCGGCGCGTACCGGGTCGCCGAGTTGCGACGCAAGTTCCGCGGCATGCATCCAGGCTTCAAAAGACTGCTCATGATCGTTCATGCCATGCAACTGTTCGGCTGCGGACTCACAGCGGAGCAGGGCGACGGCTGGCTCGGCATGACGCAGTTCGCGGCAATCATGGATTGCGGTCGTTGCCGCCGGTGTCTCTGCCAGCGACCCCAAGGTCACCAGCAGCAGGGTCAGCGCCAGTGGTCGTAGCCGGGATCGGCGGGTGCGCGCGCAGCCGTCACTGGACTCCCGGCTTGTTCGGTGTTGCTCAGGCATGGCTCGCGGCTGCGGCGATCGATGAAGGCGCGCGACCTTAACACGCGGCCTGGCTAGTGTAGTGCTTGGCTATTGCCGGTCGCTGGCATGAGCTGGGCGACGGCGTCATCATCGAGCAGCCGGGGGATCCTACTGGGTCGGAGGTTGGACGTGGTCGCGGCAATGCTGTTTCTGGCGCTGTCCTTGCTTGCCGAGATCGCCGGCACGATTGCCGGCTTTGGCTCGTCGGTGTTGTTCGTGCCGATGGCAAACCTGTTTTTCGGGTTTCAAACTGTGCTCGGGATCACGGCGATGTTTCACTTGGCGAGCAACCTGGCCAAGCTGGGCCTGTTTCGTGCCGGCATCGATCGCGCGCTGTTGCTGAAGCTCGGGGTACCGTCGGTGCTTTGTGCGATTTTTGGCGGCCTGCTCGGTACCAGGATCGGGACCGGGGCGCTGGAGTTGACGCTGGCGCTGTTTCTGATCGCGTTCAGCGGTTGGATGCTGTGGCGGTTCGATTGGCGCCTGGTCGCCAGCACGCGCAATGCCGTGCTCGGTGGCGCACTGTCCGGCGCGATGGCTGGATTGATCGGTACTGGCGGTGCGGTTCGTGGCCTTACCCTGGCCGCATACGGTCTGCCCAAGAACGTCTTCGTCGCGACGTCGGCGGCGATTGATCTGGCGATCGACGTCAGCCGAACCGTGGTCTACGCGGGCAGCGGCTACATCCGCAGTGCCGACCTGGTCTGGGTGCCGCCGTTGGTGCTGATCGCATTCGTTGGAACGTGGCTGGGACGAAGCTGGTTGCAGCGGATCCCTCAGCACCGCTTCCGGCAAATCGCGTTATGCCTGGTGTTCGCGATCGGCTGGCTGACCCTGATCGGACTGTTCGTTCGCGGCTAGGAGCCCGGACGGCTTCTGCCGCCCAGGCTCCGAGCACTTCTCACGTGGCGTTCAGCGACGATCCCTATGCTGGCTCGCCAGTGCCCGACGTCGGTTCGCCGCGGCCATCATTGCCAGGAGCCATTTTGTATGCGAGTTGCCGCATCGTTGTCCATGTCGCTGTCGCTCTTGTTGCTCGGAAGTGCAAGCACGAAATCGCTTTCGGCCGACCCGAAGCTGCCGGATTCGGAATCGATCACGTTGGCAACGGTACTGGTGACCGGCGATCAGCCCGGTCCAGGACTGTGGCGAGTGTCCCGCGGCGATCATCAGATGTGGGTGCTGGGGACGGTGTTGCCGCTGCCGCGGCGGATGCGCTGGAACTCCGACGAAGTGATGGAGCGGATCGCCGAATCCGGCGCCGTGCTCTGGGCGCCGAGCTTGACGGTCGACGCCGACATCGGTCGAATTCGGAGTCTGCTCCTGGTGCCAGCCTTGCTCAAGGCCCGTCGCAACCCCGACGGCGATTCCCTGCGAGCAATCGTGCCCCCAGACTTGTATCAACGCTGGCAGGTTCTCAAGGCACGCTACATGCCTGGCGAGCGCGCGATCGAGCGTTGGCGGCCCTTGTTTGCAGCGCAAAAGCTTTACGAGCAAGCGGTTCGAAATCACGGCATGCGCCTGAGTGGCGTGGTCTATCCCGACATCGAACGCGCGGCGCGAAGAAACGACGTGCCGGTGGTGCGGCCAAAGGTGACGATCCAGATCGATGCGCCACGGCAGACCTTGCGCGAGTTCTCCAGCGCAAGTCTGGACGACCTGGAGTGCTTCCGGTTGACCATCGAACACCTGGAGGCCGACTTGCGCAACCTGGTTCTGCGCGCCAACGCCTGGGCCGAGGGCGACATCGACGGCCTGCGCAGCATCTCGCTGGTGGATCAGGTGCCGGCCTGCATCGAGGCAGTGCTCAATACCAGTGTATTGAGCGAGCCGGGTGCCGAGGGCCTGCCGCAGCGGATTCGTGCGCAATGGCTTGCCGATGCCGAGCGTGTGCTGGACGAACATGTGACCAGCTTCGCAGTCCTGCCGATGCGGCTGGTCGTCGCCAACGATGGATTTCTCAGCGCGCTGCGCGAGCGCGGCTATCGGATCGAGGCGCCGGATGAGTTCGATTCGGAGTACGAGCCTGAATGGGTCCCCGAGTCGGATCCCGGCTGAGAACGCCCGCGGCAGCCGTGCCAGGGCATCATTTCCGTCCTCGCTCGCCGGTACCACCTGCAATTTCGATCATCGCCGCAATGCAGGTGAGACAAACGGCCCACTGGTGTCTCCTTACTCTTTAATGGGGAGCTGTCCCAGTGGTATCGGTTTCGTCCGAGCCCGGCGACGGACGACTCCCCCCTTGCCGATGCTGGCAATGGCGGGTGCGTGCGGGTGTACTCGGCCAGCATCGGTTCATTCTTCGCCGGGACGGCCGTGGTGCGGACACCACGGCCGTTTGTTTTTCTGCGGCCGGGTCGCCAGGTTCCGCTGCGGCGTTGCCACGAACTGCGGCTGGTCAGTTGGGCAAGGTCGCCGGGCAAGCGTCGCTCTTGTTGTCCAGGTAATAGCCACCGCCCACCTTCACTTGCACGAAACGCAGTGTGGTTTCATCACCCACGTAGTGGGCGTAGATCGTGGTCGGGTTGTTCGGATCGCCCGAAGAGATGGTGACCTTGACGTAGCAGCGGTGATGGCCACCGCCCTTGCAGTCCAGCCGGACTTCGTTCTTGCTCTCCAGTGCCGGCAGCGGGTTGTTGTATGGCGCGTAGGCAGTACCGGAATCATAACCCATCAGGCGGACGTGATCGTCGCCGTTGTAGGTCGTGACGTCCATATTCCAACTGGTACAGTTGCGCAGGTTGATGTGCGGGTTGGCCGAGGCGGTGAGTGGAATGGCGCTGGCGATGACCAGCGCGGCGATGCTGCATTGAACGGAACGTTTCATGGACACTCCTGATGACGGGGGATAGGGCGGGCAGCTTTAATACCGTCGGTGCTCCCCGAGCGCAAGCGTACATCAGTGTCTTGGCTCTGGATGACCTCGTGACTTCCCCTCGAACGCTTCTGTCGCGCACGCTCCAAGGGATTCAACGATGCCGGTGATCGCGAGACGAATCGAGAACCCGGAACTCGCCGTCGAGGATTTCTCCGCCCTGTCGGGCTGACCTGCGACCTGCCGTATTCGTTCGGTTGCGGCCAATGCGACGGCGCCACCACCAGACGCGAATGGCCATCACGGTCGCAACGATCGTGATCAGACCCAGGGCGATGACAAAGATCAAGGTGCCAAGGACGGCGGCGACAACGAACAGCAAGACCGCGAGCAGGGCCAGCAGCAAGCGGGCGATCGGACCGCGTGGCCTTCCGCTTGCCGGGCCGGCGCGACTGAACAGCATTGAATGACGCGGGAATCGAAGCATGGTGACACTGTCCGCTATTCCCGTGCCGGGTACAAGCCGGCTTTCCTCGCTGGTTTCAGCGGCGGTTGGAATATTCGCCGACCTTGAGCCGGTAGCTGGCGGCATTCCGAGTTGATATCTGGGGATCGATGGTTCCCCCGGCAGTCAGGTTGCTCGGCAAAGCGATTGCGATGCCACCGGCTGGCGCCCTCCAGATCGACAAGGAGTTCTACACGATGAAGCGTCGCATTTTTTCTGCTGCACTGGTTGCCTCGGCTGCGTTGCTCGCCGGTGGCGCGCAGGCCGCGGGCCTGAGCTGCGAGTACACCAACAATGGCTTCATGTGCGAGGCCTGGCCTCAGGCGCCTGGCTACACCTATCTGTGGGATGCCACTCCAGGTTCACTGTACTTCCCCGATCCCGGCCATCCGGAGAGTCCGTTCCGGAACGTCGCGTGTACCGGGGGCCCCGGTACGGTCTATGTGACGGTCGTGTTTCCAGGTGGTGGCTCAGAGACCACGCAGCGCAACGTGCGCTGCGCCGAGGGTGGTGGCCCTTGGCAGCCGGGTGGCGGCTGGTGGCAGTAAATCGCGGCTGATATCCGCAACCGGTCGCCGGGGAGTTCCGGCGACCGGTTGCGCTCGGACGAAGGTCCGTTGACTGCGACTACATTCCGCACGCCGGCAGCATTCGGGTCGCGGTCGAGCCGATGCCGTATGGCGACACTACGGTCACGGCCACTGAGCCGGGGATGCCGCCGTAGCAGTTCAGGGTCAGGAACGGGTTGCTAGGATCGATCATGTACGGTGGTGCAACGCCACCGTCGATATTCCATTCATAGGTGAGATCGCTGCCTTGGGGCCAGGCTTCGCACAAGTAGCTGCCGCCCAGCGGTTCACAGTTGACGAAGGCCGGTGTCGGCGGGTCGGTCCAGATCACCAGATGCGACACCAGACCTGCCGCGGGGGGCGGAGCGCATTCTGCCGGATAGTCACAGGGGGGCACTGTCCCTTGCAGCCAGCGGCCGACATAGTGTGGAGTGCTGCACAGGATGACATCACAGTCGCGATGGGCCAGGACCGAGTCATATGGAACGAAGGCGCAGCACGATGCTGCGATCAGGTGATGGAGCGGGTTGATCTTGGTCATTTCGTGTTCTCAACGGCGGGTGGGCGGATATCCGCAGCCGGAAACGGGATGCGCTGCGGCGGGATCGGCGCCGCGGGGCGAATCGATCCTTGCCATAACCAACTCGGATTTTCAGCCGGCTTCGGCTCATGACGCCGAGCCGGAAGTATTCAGTCGCTGCAGCAGGAGGAGCCCCTGATGGCAGAGTTCGTCCGCTGCCGGGCGGGAATCGCAGCCTGAGGCCCGTGTCGTTGCATCGAGTTCAGGGACCAGTTGCGATCGGGTGTGGGGATGAACGGCATCGATCGCAATCCGGCTCAGTGGCTCGACCAGCAGAGCGAGTGCCTGCCGTGGCTGATCCCTGGAACGCAGGAACTGGCTGTAGCTGACGGTCCAATACAGCACAACATGATCGTCATCGCCGTAATGCAGGCGACCACGGGCGATGCTGTCGGCAAACAATTGTTCGGCCTCGGCCTCGGCATCGGCACTGCCGCTCTGGGCGAGCTGATTGGCCAGGTTGTGGGCGATACGTAGGGTATTGCTGTGGTTGTCTCCGACCACCGTTCGCCATCCGGAAAGCGACAGCCGGTACTGCTCGACGGCGGCATCGACATGGCCGAGCTGGGCGTGCGCTTGTGCCATCGAAGCGCGCATGCTCGCGGCCATGGCGCTTTCCCGGCCGAAGTGTCGTTCCACGGCTTGCGTCAGTTCAAATCCCTCGGCCAGAACCGCCTCGGCGCCATTGACAAGGCGCAGTGGGATCAATCGATGCTGGCGGGTGATCAGGATTCGCGGGTGCTCGGAATCGAACTGACGCCCTTGCCAGGCCAGTGTCTCGTCGAGCAGTCGCAAGGCCTGCTCGGGTTCGCCGATCAAGCGCAGGGCCTGGGCCAGTTGCAACCGGGCCTCGGTCGCAACCGGGTCTTCGGCGCTGCGATCGCGGGTAATCTCCACCGCCAGCGACAAGCGTTCGATGGAATCACGGGCCTGACCTTGCTGGTACAGCAGCCGTCCCGCGACCAGCAGCCACTCCGGGCGCTGCCGTTGCAACTCCGGCGCCGCGTCGAGCAAAGCCTGGGCCGCCGAGGAATCGCCAGTGATCGCCGCAGCGCGCGCTTGCAGCAACTGCAACGAGCTCATGGCCGCCCGGTCCAGACCGGCCTGTGTGCCCGCGGCGACGGCGCGTGCAGCCAACTCAGCGGCTTCGCGGTATCGGCCGGAAGCGTATTCGACTTCGGCCAGGGTGGCGGCCAGGTCGGCATAGATGGCCGGCTGCCGTTCGTAGTGTTGTTCGAGCGGCCCACGGGCGGCATCGAGCACCTGCCGGGCTGTGAATTCAGCACCGGTCAGGCGGGTCGGATTGGCGGCCGAAAAGGCTTCCTTGAGTAGACCGATCGCGCTCAGCGAACGATCGCGCTCAGCGGCCAGTCGCAGATTCTGTGAGCTGATCGCCACGATGGCAGCGATCAGAGTCAGAGCCAGC
>CAZFUH010000104.1:0-11968 GCA_964522235.1 uncultured Rhodanobacteraceae bacterium | reverse complement strand
CGGATCGTCTGGATCGCCGGCACCAGCAAGCACGCCGGACCCGACGTTGCCCGCGCATTCAGCACCACATCCTGGCCATTGCCACCGACATAGCTGATGTAGATGCCGATGCCGGCATCGGTGCAACCGACCAGGCCACCCTCGGGCAAACCGGCGAAGTGACCGAGGCTGCGACGGCTGGCGGTAATGATGGTGAAGCGGTCACCAGGCGCAGGCTCAAAGCCATAGTGCAGGCTCAAGCGCAAGCTGCCGGCGAGCAGCACCACCTCGGTGTCGAGCGTGGCATGGTGACCCGGGCCGGCAGACAACTGCGGTTGGCCGGCGGCGTCGAAGGCCAGACTGGCCGGCGTCACACCGCCGAGGCCGATCGAAGTATGCATCGACGACTTGAGGATGACGTCGCGCTTTGATTTCGGGGTCGGATTGAGCTTGAGACCATGACCGCCGAAGCCCGCCGCCGACCACTCCGGGTCCGGCACGGCAATCAGGCGCTCGCCCAAGACTGCACTGGCTCGATAATCGACCTGCCCGGCGTCCTCGAGGATTTCATCACCGAGTTCCAACACCGTTCCGGGCAAGGTGGTCAGCTTGGCGCGGCCACGAACAATGAGGTCGCGGATCTGCACATGGGCGTGACCGAGCGCCGGATCGATGACGACGAAGTCGCGACCATCCAACACCACATCATCGCCGGGTCCGGGTACCTGGCCACCGCTCCAGTTGCCGGGATCGAACCAGTTCGGGTCGCTGCCGACGAACTCCATGGATGCTGCGGATCCCGGCATCGGCACGGCGGCGGACAATACAAGCAACGAGGTGAATGCGAAACGGGTAATCATGACGAGTTCTCCGGTAGGGGGACGCCAAATCGACGTTCCCCGCACATACGGTTTTCGCAGGCGAAAGGATCACGCCGGTAAAAAAATTTCCGTCTGACAACGGGCCACCACCAGCGCCCTGAAACGCCTGGAACGGCACGAGGGAGGCCGAGAGCTGTGCGGTGGTCAGGGTGCACCCCAAGTCGGGTGCAGGCGGTGACTACCGGCACGTGAAGAACGATTCCGGATCGACGACAGTGGCGCCTGTGCCGGCTCGGCGCGGTCTTTCCCCTCCCCGCCGCCTGGGTTGCCGATGGCCGCGAACCGTCGTGGCCTGGGTTCCGGGATCGCCTACGGGGCTTGACAGCTATGGTGTTATAGATGACTATTACACCACCAACCTCATACACCAACCGAGAATCCGCCATGTTGCCCGTCCATCGCTCAATCCTGGTTCTGGCCGCCATCCTGGTTCTCACCGCCTGCGGCAGCCGGGGCGACGGCGCAGCAGACGGCAGCGCCGAGACGGACGCGAGCCGCAGCGAAGCGACTCCAGTGGAGGTTGCAGCGGCGGCGCGCCGGGCGATTTCCGCCAGCTATACCGGCACCGCCACCCTGGACGCGGTCGCCGAGGCCCAGGTGGTTTCGAAGACCACCGGCGTTCTGCTGGAACTTCATGTCGAAGAAGGCGACGCCGTTCGCGCCGGACAGGTTCTCGCCCGGCTGGATCCGGATCGAAAAGGTCTGACGCTGGCGCAGGCGGAAGCGCAGCTGGGCAAGCTGCAGAGCGAATACGCGCGCTCCCAGGAGCTGTTCTCGCGCCAGTTGGTCAGCGCCGATCAGCACGAGCGGCTGCGCTCGGAACTGGAGGTCCAGCGCGCCGCGGTTGACATCGCCAAGCTGGAGCTTTCCTACACACGCATCGTGGCGCCGATCAGCGGCGTCGTCGCCCAGCGCATGGTCAAGACCGGCAACCTGATCCAGACCAACCAGACCCTGTTCCGACTCGTCGATGATCGCCGCCTGGAAGCGGTGCTCAACCTGCCCGAGCGGGAACTGGCGACGATGCGTTCCGGCTTGCCGGTCACCATGCAGGTCGACGCCCTGCCCGGCCAGCGCTTCAACGGCGTCGTCGACCGCGTCAGCCCGGTGGTCGATGCCGGCAGCGGCACCTTTCGGGTCACCGCCGCGTTCGCGTCTGAGAGCCGTTTGCGCCCCGGCATGTTCGGCCGCCTCGATGTGATCTACGACGAGCGCGACGATGTCCTGACCATCCCGCGCGAGGCCCTGGTCGAGGGTGACGGCATCGCTTCGGTATTCAGCGTACGCGACGGTCATGCGGTCCGGGTACCGGTCACCATCGGCTTCATCAATGGCCGCTTCGCAGAGATCCGCGACGGTCTGGTCGATGGCGACCAGGTGGTGACTCTCGGCAAGGTGTCACTGCGCGACGGCAGCGCGGTCGAGGTGCTCGGCGCCCCGGTGGCGGACGCGCCGACGATCGCAGCCGATGCGCAGGCCAATGGCGGAGCGCATGCCGAATGAGCCTGATCGAATTCTCGACCCGTCGTCGCGTCACCATTGCGATGGCGACGCTCAGCCTGTTGCTGTTCGGCTGGATCGCCCTGGGCGAACTGCGGATCAACCTGTTGCCGGATCTCAGCTACCCGACCTTGACCGTGCGCACCGAGTACACCGGGGCGGCACCGTCGGAGATCGAGAACCTGATCACCGAACCGGTCGAGGAAGTAGTCGGCGTAGTCAAGGGACTGCGCAAACTGCGCTCGGTGTCGCGCACCGGCCAGAGCGATGTCGTACTGGAGTTCGCCTGGGGTACCGATATGGACCTGGCGAGCATCGAGGTGCGCGACAAGCTCGAGGTGCTGCGCCTGCCGCTGGAAGCCGACAAGCCGGTGCTGCTGCGCTTCAATCCATCGACCGAGCCGGTCATGCGCCTGGTGCTCGCCGGGGCCGAACAGACCGCTGCCCGCGGCCCGGCCGCCGAGGAGGCCGAGCTCAAGCAACTGCGCCGACACGCAGACGAAGAAATCAAGCGCTATCTGGAGCCGACCCAGGGCGTGGCCGCGGTCAAGGTCTCCGGCGGTCTCGAGGACGAGGTCCAGGTACTGCTTGACCAGCAGCAGCTGGCACGACTGAACCTGTCGCCGATGCTGGTGATCCAGCGGCTACGCCAGGAGAACGTCAACATCTCCGGCGGACGGATCGACGACGGCACGCAGCGCTATCTGGTGCGCACCGTCAACCAGTTCGTCGACCTGGAGCAAATGCGCGAGTTGCTGATTGCCGACGTCGACGGTGTTCCGGTTCGTCTGCGCGACCTTGCCGATATCGGCCAGGCCTACAAGGAGCGCGAGGCGATCATTCGCCTGGGTGGTCGCGAAGCGATCGAGCTGGCTGTCTACAAGGAAGGCGACGCCAACACGGTCGCGGTCTCCGATGCCGTGCTGCCGCAATTGCAGCGCCTGCGCGAGGACTTGCCGCCCGGCGCCGCGCTCACCGTCATCGACGACCAATCGGTATTCATCCGCCAGGCACTGAGCGACGTCAAGACCGAAGCGATCATCGGCGGCCTGCTGGCGATCCTGATGATCTTCCTGTTCCTGCGCGATGCCTGGAGCACCTTGGTCATCGGCATCTCGCTGCCGGTGTCGATCATCGCGACCTTCTTCTTCATGAGTCAGTTCGGACTGAGCCTGAACGTGATGTCCCTGGCCGGTCTCGCCCTGGCCACCGGCATGGTGGTCGATGACTCCATCGTCGTGCTCGAGTCGATCGCCAAGGCACGCGAACGCGGGCTCGGCCTGATCGAATCGGCGATCGCCGGCACTCGCGAAGTCGGCATGGCGGTCATCGCCTCGACGCTGACCACGGTCGCGGTGTTCGTGCCGCTGGTATTCGTCCATGGGATTGCCGGGCAGTTGTTTGGCGATCAGGCGATGACGGTCGCGATCGCCGTGGTCATCTCGACCGTAGTTGCGCTGAGTCTGATCCCGATGCTGGCTTCCTTGAAGGCGCGTGCGCCGATGGCGTTTCCAGATGAACCGGATGACCCGCGCGCGCTTTGGCGCCAGATCGGGGTTTTCTCGTTGCGGGTCGCGCTCTGGCCCTTGCGCCGTGCCCAGGGGCGGCTGGCTTCGGCCCTGCTCTGGTTGCTCTGGCTGCTGTTGCTGCCGCTGAAGCTGGTGGTGGCGCTGCCAGCCGTGCTGCTCCTGTGGCTGATCGCGTTTCTGGTGCCGCGCCTGCTGTACGGCGTCGTTCGCGGTACGGCGATCGGCGGACACGGCGTCGGCTGGATCATCGGCCGTCCGATGGCCTGGCTCGCCGGCCGCACACAAGGATTGTTTGAGCGTTTTGCCCGTGGCTATGCCCGGGTGCTGCCGAGAGCGCTGCAGCGTCCGACCCTGGTGCTCGGTGGCGCCGGTGCCGCCTTTGTCCTGTCGTTGCTGCTGGTGCCCGGACTGGGCATGGACCTGGTGCCGCAGCTGGCTCAGGACCGCTTCGAGATGACGCTGAAGCTGACGCCGGGTACCCAGTTGCGCGATACCGATGCCCTGGTGCGGCAGATTCAGCAGCTGCACGATGGCGACGACGACATCCAGGCGTTGTACGGTGTCAGCGGCAGCGGCACCCGGCTCGATGCCAATCCGACCGAGTCGGGCGAGAACATCGGCAAGTTGACCGTGGTCCTGGGCGCCGGCTCCGCAGCGCGCACCGAGGCCGAAGTGACTGCCCGCCTGCGTCAGACCATGCAGCGGTATCCGAGCGTCGAGGTGGAATTCAGCCGGCCGGAACTGTTCGCGATGGCGGCACCATTGGAAATCGAGTTGCGCGGCAGCGATCTGGGCCAACTCGAGGTCGCGGGGCGCGAACTGGTGCGGCGGATGTCTTCGGACCAGCGCTTTGCCGACATCAAGTCCACGGTCGAAAGCGGGCATCCGGAGGTCCAGATCCTGTTTGATCAGGAGCGGGCCGCGGCCCTGGGCATGACCACCCGCGAGATTGCCGATCAGGTCGTCCGTCAGGTCCGCGGCGAAGTCGCTACCCGCTACAGTTTCCGCGATCGCAAGATCGACGTGCTGGTCCGTGCCCAGGAGTCCGAGCGCCGCTCCGTGGCCGATATCCGCCGGCTGATCGTCAATCCCGCCAGCGCCCGTCCGGTTACGCTGGAGTCGGTCGCCGACGTCGTGCAGGCGATCGGGCCGAGCGAAATTCACCGCACCAACCAGAACCGGGTCGCAATCGTTTCCGCGAATCTGGCGTCGGGCGATCTTGGCAGCGCCGTCACCGCGGTCGAACGCCTGATCGGACAGGCGCCGTTGGCCGCCGGCGTCCGCGCCAGCGTCGGCGGGCAAGGCGAAGAGCTGGACGAATCCACCCGCTCGATGCTGTTTGCGTTCGCCTTGGCGGTGGTTCTCGTCTACCTGGTGATGGCTTCCCAGTTCGAGTCCCTGCTGCATCCGTTCGTGATCATGTTCACCATTCCTCTGGCGATGGTCGGTGCGGTACTGGCATTGTTCCTGACCGGCAACACGATCTCGGTGGTGGTCTTCATCGGTCTGATCCTGCTCGCCGGCATCGTGGTCAAGAACGCCATCGTGCTGATCGACCGGATCAACCAGTTGCGCGCTGCCGGGCTGGCCAAGCGCGAGGCCATTCTGGCCGGCTGCGATGCCCGTCTGCGACCGGTGATCATGACCACGGTGACCACCCTGGTCGGATTCATGCCCCTGGCTCTTGCTCTGGGTGACGGTTCCGAGGTACGGGCGCCGATGGCAATCACGGTCATCGGCGGACTGGCAGTGTCGACCCTGCTCACCCTGGTGGTGATCCCGGTGGTCTACGATCGGCTCGACCGCAAGTCCGACCAGGCCTTCGCCGCCGGACAGGGCACGCTCGGGCTGCCTCCGGCCGGGGAAGTACGTACGTGAGCACCGCGCACGAAGACACGGCAGGAGGCGGCAGCAGCCTGGCGCGACTCAGCCTGCAACGTCCGGTCACCGCCACCGTGTTCTTCGTGGCTCTGATGGTAATGGGGCTGCTGGCCACGGTCCGCCTGCCGCTGGAGTTCTTTCCGGCCTTTGACGTGCCGTTCCTGTTCGTCGAACTGCCGTATCCGGGTTCGACACCGGAAGAAGTGGAACGCTCGATCATCCGCCCGGCCGAGGAAGCGCTGGCGACGCTGTCCGGCATCCAGGAAATGCGCTCGTTCTCGCGCGCCGACGGCGGCGGCATCCAGTTGCGCTTTCGCTGGGGCCGCAACGTGGCGATTCTGGCGTCGGAAGCACGCGAGCGCATGGATGTCATCCGCTCCGAGTTGCCGTCGGACCTGCAGCACTACCGCGTCCTCAAATTCTCCACCACCGACGCCCCGGTGCTGCGGGTACGCTTCGCCAGCGACCGCGATCTCAGTGATGCCTGGGGCATGCTCAACGATGAGGTCAAGCGGCGTCTGGAACGCCTGCCCGGCGTCGCCCGCGTCGACTTGTCCGGCATCGCTTCGCCGGAAGTCGAGATTGCGATTTCCCCGGATCGGATCGCCGCCGCCGGTCTCAGTCTGAACGAACTGTCGACGCGGCTGCAGGCAGCCAATTTTTCCGTCTCCGCCGGCGAGATCGACGACGGGACCCGGCGCATTCGGGTACAGCCGGTCGGCGAGATCACCCGCATCGATGCCCTGCGTGAGCTGGTGATCAATGAACGCGGACTGCGCCTGGCCGACCTCGCCGATGTCCAGCTGAAGCCGGGTCGGATCGACTATGGTCGTCGCCTGGAGGGCCGGACCGCCATTGGCATCGAACTCTACAAGGAACGCGACGCCAACCTGGTCGAGGTCTCGCGCGTGGTCAACGCCGAACTGGCAAGAATCGGCGATCTGCCGGACTTTGCCGGCATCCAGTTCATCACCATCCAGGACCAGGCCGAAGGCGTCACCAGTTCGCTGACCGAACTGGCGAAGGCTGGAGCCCTGGGCTCGCTGCTGTCGATCCTGGTGCTGTTCTTTTTTCTGCGCCACTGGGCTTCGACCCTGATGGTGACCACGGCGATTCCGATCTGTTTCATCATCACCCTGGGCGCGATGTACTTCTTCGGCTCCAGCCTCAACATCATCTCGATGATGGGACTGCTGCTCGGCATCGGCCTGCTCGTGGACAACGCCGTGGTGGTGGTCGAAAGCATCTATCAGCGGCGGGAAAAGTATCCGGACGATCCGCGACGCTGCGCGATCGAAGGTACCCGGTCGGTGCAGTTGGCGATCTCGGCCGGCACCTTGACCAGCATCATCGTCTTCGTGCCGAACCTGTTCGGAGAACGCAACGAGATCAGTCTGTTCATGGGTGAGATCGCGGTGACCATCACCGTCTCCCTGCTCGCGAGCTGGCTGGTGGCGGTCAGTCTGATCCCGATGATCTCGGCGCGGATCAAGTCGCCGCCGAAGGTCGACGGCGGCCGTGGCATCGTTGCCCGGATGCAGGACCGCTACGCACGCATGCTGCGCTGGTCGCTGACGCACCGGGGCTGGACGGTGGCGGCGATCGCCGCCCTGGTCCTGATCTCGGTCGCGGGGCCGACCGTCTCGGTGATGTCCAAGGCCGACATGTTTCCGCAGAACCCGGGGCGCGAGTTCGAGATCTATCTGCAATGGAAGGGTTCGTATTCGCTTGATCAGGTGTCGGCGGAAGTCGGCAAGTTGGAGACCTTTCTCGACAGCAACCGCGAACGCTATCAAATCCGGCAGATCTACAGCTGGTTCTCCGAACGCGGCGGCGGCGGCCTTCGCGTGTCGTTGCTGGAATCCGGCTCCGGACTGCGGCCGTCGCCCGAGGTTCAGGAGCAGATTCGCAAGGAGCTGCCGAAACTCGCGACCGCGAACATCGTCTTCCGAGGCCAGCAGAGTGGCGGCAGCGAAGGACTGCAAGTCAATCTCTACGGCGATTCCAGCGAGACCCTGCGTGAGCTGGGCGAGGAAGTGGTACGACTGCTGGCGCCGATCGAGGTCCTGCGGGACGTCCATGCCGACGTCGATGACCAGTCGCGGGAAGTCCGGGTCAGCGTCGATCGAGACCGTGCCGCCTTGTACGGATTCAGCGCCGAGGAGGTCGCCAACTACGTCGGGATCGCAATCCGTGGCGCACCGCTGCGCGAGTTCCGCTATGGCGAGCGCGAGATCCCCATGTGGGTGCGTTTTGGCAGCGGTGAAGACGCATCGATCGAGGATCTCAGCGGCTTCATGCTGCGTACCCCCGGTGGCGAGATGATTCCGTTGATGGCTGTGGTCAACGCCAGTGTCGAGCGCGGCCCGGCGGAGATTCGACGGCTCAATCGTCGTTCCTCGATGGCGATCGCGATCAACCTGGCCGATGGCATGATCCAGCAGGACGCCCGGCAGGTGATCGAGGCGGCGATGAAACCAGTGAACCTGCCGGCCGGCTATCGCTGGAGCTTCGGCGCCGACTTCGACCGATCCGATGAGGCTGCTCAGCGGATGGCGTTCAACACCCTGCTGGCCTTGCTGATGATCGTCATCGTCATGGCGGCGCTGTTCGAGTCGCTGGTGTTTCCGGCGGCGATCGTCAGTTCGGTATTCTTTTCGTTCTTCGGTGTGTTCTGGCTGTTCTTCTTCACCGGCACGACGTTCTCGATCATGGCTTCGATCGGCATGCTGGTGCTGATGGGTGTGGTCGTGAACAATGGAATCGTCATGGTCGAGCACATCAATGCCTTGCGCCGCGGCGGCATGAGCCGTACCGACGCCCTGGTTGCCGGCAGCCGGGAGCGACTGCGCCCGATTCTGATGACCATGGGTACGACGGTGCTGGGCATGCTGCCGCTGTGCATCGGCGGCATCCAGGTCGGAGGTGACGGCCCGCCCTACTATCCGATGGCGCGGGCGATCGTCGGCGGCCTGATCTTCTCGACCCTGGTCAGCCTCGCCTTCCTGCCGACGATCTACGCTCTGCTCGACGACTTCAGCCGCTGGACTGCGCAGGCGGTGCGACTGGCTCGCCGGCCAAGAACCGTTGCCGGACAGTAACACCGTCCAGCAAACTGGAGTTCGGTCGCGTCGGCAATCCCGCCGCAACAGCGACGATCGCGACCGTGCCTTGCCGCTTGCGCCGGACCGACGCTAAGGTGTTGCTCCGAAGCGGCAGGCGCCGCTCGTCCGGGGAGGGCCGGCCAGGTCAATGACCACGACCGTGATGCTGCCACTGTGGCTGGTGCTGCTGGCGGGCGCGCTGGCGTTGTGGGCGGTGCTCGATCGGCTCTTGGTGCCGAGCGTGCGCTGGTTTTTTCGCAGTCGTGCCAATCGCGTCCTGGACGAGGTTGGGCACCGACTGAAGATCAAGATCCGGCCGTTCCAGCAATCGACTCGACGCGCCCTGATCGATCGCCTGGTCTATGACGATCAGGTCCAGGAAGCCGTGCGCGAACACGCGCTGGCCCATGGTGCTCCGCGCGAGGTTGTCGTCGCCCAGGTCACCCGCTACGCACGCGAGATCGTGCCGGCGTTCAACGCCTATCTGTACTTTCGCCTCGGCTACTGGCTGGGCAAGAATCTCAGTCGCTCGCTGTATCGCGTGCGCATCGGCTATACCGATGACGCCGGCCTCGACGCCGTGCCTGAGAACGCGACCGTGGTGTTCGTGATGAATCATCGCAGCAACATGGACTACATCATTGCCTCGTATCTGGCTGCGGAAAAAGCCGCGCTGTCCTACGCCGTCGGCGAATGGGCACGGGTCTGGGGCCTGCAGCAATTGATCCGTTCGATGGGCGCGTACTTCGTGCGCCGCAACTCTCGCGATGCACTGTACCGGCGCGTGCTTAGCCGCTACATCACCATGGCGACCGAAGCCGGGGTTACTCAGGCCGTCTATCCGGAGGGTGGACTGTCGCGCGATGGCTTCATGCGGGCACCGAAGTTCGGTGTCTTCGACTACATGCTGCGTGGCTTCAATGTCGAGGGCGAACGCGACCTGGTGTTCGTGCCATTGGGACTGAACTACGATCGGACACTTGAAGACCGGACCCTGCTGCTCGCTGACGACGTGGAGCGGCCATCCCCGGGACGTCTACGGGCGACGGCGACAACCCTGCACTTCCTGGGTCGACAGCTTTGGCTGCGGCTGCGCAGTCGCTGGTATCGCTTTGGCTATGCCTGCGTGAACTTCGGCACGCCGTTGTCGATGCGGGCATGGTGTGTGGAGCGCCGTCTCGATTTTCGGAAGCTGGCACCCGAACAGCGCAGCCAGGCGATCGCCGAACTGGGTGAGTCCCTGATGCGGCGAGTCGGCGATCTGGTGCCGGTGCTGCCGGTGCCACTGGTTGCAACCGCCCTGCTCGACGCCTCGCCGGGGGCCTTGAGCGAGCTGGAGTTGAAGAGCCGGGTCGCCGACCTTGTCCAGGAGTTGAAGGCTGCCGGTGCCCACACCTATCTGCCGCGCGGCGACTGGGACTATGCGATCAGTGCCGGCCTGCGCATGCTGTTGTTGCGTCGGCTGGTACGTAGTGATCAAGGTCTGTATGGCGCGGTGGCGGAGGAATTTCCGTTGCTGCGCTACTACGCGAACTCGATCGCGCATCTGCGCCCGGCGATGAACGATCACGACCCGACAGCCACATAATTGCACGCGTGTGCGGATCCATAGGGGTGCGGTGCCGGACGCTGCTCTCGGCTGGCGGCCGTCGGCGCGGGCGATCCGGCCTCGGAAAATTCTGATACGAACTGAAGCGTTCGGCTGACGACCAGGTCCAGGCCGGTCGGCGAAGATGCTCCGGTCGGTGCCCGCTCTACTTCCCTCTCGGCACCGCCCGCCACAGGCAGTTTCCCCCCTGCCCGTGGCGTCTTCCTTCAGGATGATTCGGCCCACACCTCTCTCGTGGGCCGTTTTTTCAATGCGCCATCAATACCGGCATCCGCAGCGTATGCAGGACGTCACGAGTGGCGCCGCCGAGCAGCCATTCGCGGAACCGGTTGTGACCGTATGCGCCCATGACCAACAGGTCGCAACCGTGTTTGCCACAGGCGGTGAGCAGCCCCTCGCCTTCGAGACCGGCTTCAGGCTTGAACGGCTGGTGCTCGACAGCGATGCCGCGTGCCTCCAGCCAGACGCTCAGATCGAATGCCGGACGCTCGTGGCCGAGACTGCGGTAGCGCTTTCCGTCACCGCCGAACACGACCACCCGGTCGGCCCGTCCCAGCAGCGGCAGGGCGCCGCGGACTGCGCGCAGCGCCTCCATCGATCCGTCCCATCCGATCGCGATGCTGCTGAACACCTGCTCGGGTACGGCCCAGCTGTCTGGCACGATCAGGCACGGAGTGCGCGACTCAAGCACGACCTGACCGACGAATACCGGGGTCACCGAGTCGGCGGCCTGCCCGATCGGTAGCATCATCAGGTCATGACTGGCGGCGAAGTAGACCAGTTCGTGCTCGGGATGCCCTTGGACCACCCGCCATTCCGCATCGATCGTGCCGTACGCGTCAAGAAACGAACGCAACCGCGGCTCGGCCGCTTGCGCGGATTGCAACTCTTCTCCAGCCTGGGCCAGCACGCGCTCGGCGACACTCGGAAGCACCGCTGCCTCGAGTTCGGGCACCGGCCAGCGGACATGCAGGGCGGTCAGGCGAATTCCATGCTGAACTGCCAGTTTTGCTGCTAGCGCCAGAGCTGGTCCGTGACGGTCATAGTGCGGACATAGCACAAGAATGTCGTGGTAGTTCCTCATCGGTCTTCTCCATCCAGTACCAGACCAGTCTACGAGAACTCGATCGTTCGAGCCTTGACCGACGTCAAGTCGCCGGAGGCTGCACTGCGAACTGGCAATGGACTCTTGCGCCTGGCAAACAGCAAACGCGCGATCGACAAAGCAGGACGGGCGGCTGCGTATGCGGCCGCCCGTCCGGATCGTGAAGTAACCCGAAGAAATAAGCGTAAGCGCTTGAAAAGATGGCGTCCCCAAGGGGATTCGAACCCCTGTATCCACCGTGAAAGGGTGGTGTCCTGGGCCTCTAGACGATGGGGACGCAAGCGAAATAATCGCTAACGAGGAGCTAAGACCTTGAATTGTTTGATGGTGGAGCCAGACGGGATCGAACCGTCGACCTCTACAATGCCATTGTAGCGCTC
>CAZFUH010000103.1:0-12005 GCA_964522235.1 uncultured Rhodanobacteraceae bacterium | reverse complement strand
GGGCGATCTGCAGCGCCACCGGCATCAGCAGGGCCAGTGCGCCGACATTGTTCATGAACGCGGACAACAGCGCGCCGAGTGCAGTCAGTGATGCGATTGCCAGCATCGGTCCGGCATGGGTCGGTAACGCTACACGCATCAGGGCATCGACGGCGCCTGAGGTCTGAAGTCCTCGGCTGAGAATCAGGATGCAGGCGACAGTGACCACGGCCGGATGCCCGAAGCCGACAAACGCTTCGCTGCTGGCGACCAGTCCGGTGGCGACACAGGCCAGCAGTGCACCGGCCGCGACCATGTCGTGACGCCACCGGCCCCACAGAAACATCCCGACCGTGGCCGCGAGAATGGCCAGGATCAGGACTTGATCGAAGCTCATCGTCGGACTCGGACCGAGCGGGCCGGCACTTCGAAGCCGTCGCCGAAGATGTGATCGCTGGCCTGCGCGCGTTCGAAGGCGCCCAGATCGGGTCCATCGCCGTTGAAGTCGTCGTTGATATTGGCGATCACCTCGCCGGCGTCGATCGCCGGGCTGCCGGTCGCGAGTGTCAGATCGATCCAACCCGTGCGCTGCATCGGATCGTTCGGATACGGAACCGGCGATTGGAAGGTATCGGAACGAGCGATTTCGCGGGTGTTCTGTTCACTGGTCTGTGCCTGCAACTGAGCCAGGCTGGTGAACAGGACAGAGCCCAGGCGACCGCTGAAACCGCTCTCGCTGCCATAGCCGTTGTAATTCAACGACGACCCGGTGGTGACCAGGGTTGCCAGGTCGATGACCCGACCACTGCCGCTGGAATAACCGCCCCAGCTGCCGCCGGCTCCTCCCAGGAACAGGTTGTTGCGCGTATACAGGCGGTGAATGCCGACGTTGGGATAGGCGGCAAATGCGTCGCCGTTCTTGACCACGGTGTTGTGCAGCAGGACGTCGCCGCTGCTGCCGTTGTGCAGCTTGAACGCGACATGGACGACGTTGTAGGCACTGTTGCGCAGGAAGTAGTTTGGGCCACCCAGGCTGGGTTGCGATGAGAATGCGACGAATGCATTGATCACGCGATTGCCGATGATGCGGCAGTTGTGGGCGCAGAAGTCCGCCTCGATCGCATCGTCGGCAGCCAGATCGATGTGGTTTTCGAGCACATCGATGCTGTACTGGTCGATTGCCTCGGCGCCCTCCATGAACGAGATGCCGTCGCGGAAGCCGGTGACGACGTTGCGCTCGATGACGTGTCCGGGTCCGGTCACGACGATACCCTCGCCACGATTGTTGCCGTTGACGCCGAGCGCAGCTTCGTTCCACTGGGTGGTGCCGAGAATCGTGTTGCCGGCGATGTGCAGTCGTTCGCAGCGCAGGAAACAGACGATGCCGTGGCCGTCGTACTGGCTGGCGCTGGCGGTGATCGTGCTGTCGTGAACGCCGATGTCCTCGGAGCCGTTCAGGCGTATACGGCCGCTGACCTTGAGGTTTTCGAGCAGCCAATGACGGCGAAAGAACAGGCCGAGTTCGCCACTGATCTGGGCATCGGCTGAACCGCGCAAGGTGATTGGCCGATCCGCGGTACCGTCGCGACCGAGGCTGAAGCCGGAGTAGTTGCCGGCACCCAGCAGGACCGTATCGCCCGGCTGCACCGAGGCCAGAATTCCGGCCAGGGTGGCCGGTGTCGCCTGCCGCACCGGTCCGGGTGCATACGAAACGGGAACGCGCCGCGTGTGCACACCAAGGCCGCGTGTCGCCGCACCGCCGTCGGGATCGAACAGCTCCAGTTCAATCTCGTACAAGGTGTCCGCTTGCAGTCCGAACAGGCTTCCGGCATGCCGGTTGCTCCAGCTGAAGCTGCCATTGCTGCCTGCCGGAACCCGACGCAACGGCATGCCATGGCGCCAATGGTCTGTGCCGTCGACACGAAAGCGTACCTGGACGACGCTATCGAAATTGCCGTCGCCGTCGATCGGCCATTCCAGACTGAGATGATTGAACGTCGGCGCCGGTGCGCTCGGCTCGCCGACGGCGATGATCGCGTCGTTTCCAGCGATCGCCGTCAGTGCCGGCAGCGCCAGGCAGAGAGCCAGCGGCAAGTGTCGCAAGATGTGTGGACTCGAAAACGACATTGCCGCAGAGCGCCTCCTCCGATGACGACCACGATCGAGCATACCGTGGCGCAAGCGGCTTGGCGACGATTCGGTCAATTGCTTGCGCCTTGGCGATGCAATCGCGCTGTCATTGCGTTGTCCGCAACGCGGGCACTCGGGCTGGCCATCGAGCCATGTCGAGAATGTCGGCAGCGTTGCCTTGGACAGCTCGATCAGGTTGCCGAGATCGAATCGCTCGCTCATTCCGCAGATAGTTCGTTTTCAGTGCGAGCCAGACAGGCGCTGATCGTGATCCGCTCAGGCACGAATACGACATCGGCCGGGCATTTGCGGAACCAGGTCGGCCAGGATCGGCAGTTGCGGTTCGACGGCGAGAGCGCCGAGCTAGGACCGGGGTCAACGGCGCAGTCGGTCCGCAGCCGGCATAGACTTGACTTCAACAGGCCGGCGCACCGACCAGGACGTCGCAGGTGGCTGGTGTCCTTGCGACAAATTCATGCAGTATCGCGATACGTTTGCGCGTGTTGCGGCGGTTCAGGCTGAGGAGCATGGAACGCAACGGAAACAGGTTCTTGTCGCCGAAGCCATCAACCAGCACGAATCGCAGATCACCGTCGGTCGCGGTGCACGCGACAAGGTTGCCGGCATTGAGATCATTGACTACCACATTCAGACGCAACAGATCCTCACATAGGCGGTCAATTGCTCGGTGAAGCGGCTTCCGGTCATGCGTGGTGGCGAGCAATTGAGCAAGGGTCGGGGCTAGCGAACCGGCCGGAGACTCGATGCGTTCGCTGACCAGGCCAAGCCCCAGATCGGTCTCGACCAGACCGAGCAGCCGCGCCAGCGGCAGCTTGCCCTCAGGCACCCGCGCGCGCAGCGCCAGATACTCGCGGATTTCGCGCAGGAACAGCGTATAGTGGCGCACGCGGACGCGGCGCCGGAACCACGACCGGTCCGCTTTTTCCCTCGCGCGACGGCGATCAGGCCGGACAACCTTCACGATCAGGCCGGGCGCCACTGGATGAGCGAACACGAGCCGTTCCTTCCCCGCCGTGATCGGCGTCAGGTCGGTGAGCACGAGTGGCTCTAGCAGGTCGATCCGGTGCAGCGTTTCCATGGCACGTCCCTTCGCCACGAGTGCGAGCATCAAGGTATCAGCCGCAGCGGGGCAATTCCAGTCGGCATCGCCGGCCTGGCCGCCTCTCCGCGTCAGGTGCCGGGGATGAGGGCATCGCGTCGACAACCACTGTTGCCGATCCGGACCCGCCCATATTTCCATGGACGCCGTAGTGACCGGAACCGAGTCTCTAAGGTTGCGGGCATTGCCACAGGTCGAGGGCGATCCGGTTTGGAGCCTGCGGGTCGAACTTGACCGGAACGATCCGCCCCGGCTGGACCTGCGGCACATCGAGCCGAGATACCAGCGCCTTGGTCGTTGCCGGGTAGGGAGCAGCGTCCGCAGGCATGACCTCGAGAAGGAACTCGATTACCGGATCGTCATTGATCGAGGTGCCGGTGTCGATCAGACGTTCGATCCTGGCCGTTGCCGCGGTGCCGATGGCCAGGATCTCACACGCTTCGCTGCGGCCGCTGACGCGACCGACAAGGGCGGCGCAGCCGACGCCGGCAACCAGGATCAGCACCAGTGCGATTGCGCTTGCGTTCATTCGCTCGGTCTCCTGCGCCGCTCGCGCGCTGTGCGGCCATGTCGCGGCAAGGGTAGTGCCCTGGCCTCGGCTCGACAAGCCGGAGGCGAACGACTGCACACGAACGCTTCTTTCGAGACATCGGTGTTTTTTCAAATCAGAACATCGCGGCCATTCTCGCCCGCAGCAACTGCACCTGGCGCCGGCTGACCTCGACCTGGCTGCCATCGGTCAACGTCGCGATGAAGCCACTGCCGACATCCGGCTGGATTGCTGAGATCGCATCCAGGCGCAGAATGTCGGCACGGCTGACACGGAAGAAGTAGCTCGGATCCAGGCGTTGTTCGATCCGTGCCAGCGAGCTGTGCAGAAAACTTCGGCCATGTGCGGTAAACACTTGTGCGTGGTTGCCGACGGCATGAAAGCGGTCGATTTCGCGCAGGCGGACGATGCGGGCGCGCTCGCCGAATTTCAACAGCAACCCGTGATCGTATGGGAGCACCGCTGCCTGTTGTGGCTGCCCTTGCACGCGGGTCAGGGTGTTGGCCAGTCGCTCCGGTACCACCGGCTTGACCAGGTAGTCGACTGCGTTCAGGCCGAAGGCGTCGATCGCGAAGCTGTCGAAGGCGGTACAGAACACGAACTGCGACCGCCCGGCGATTTCCGCGGCCAGGGTCAAGCCGTCCATGCCAGGCATCTGGATGTCGATGAACACCAGGTCGGGCGTCAGTGCGACGATCGATTCCAGCGCCTGCACTGCGTTTTCAGCCTCGCCGACGATCTCGACCTCGGCATGGGCAGCGAGCAGGCGCCGCATTTCGGCGCGCGCCAGGCGTTCGTCATCAACCAGGAGTACACGGATCATGTCGGCAGCTCCAGGCGCAGCGCGAACTCGTCGCTGCCGTCACGAATGTTGAGCCGGGCCTTGTCGCCCATGGTCAGCTCGATCCGCTCCCGGAGATTGGCCAAGCCGGTGCCGCTGGAATGCTCGGCCTGGCCATGGCCGGTGCTGTTGGCGACCTCAAGAACCCAACTTCGTGTTTCGCGACTGGCCCGGATGCGCAGATGCCCACCCTCCAGATTCGGAGCGATCCCGTGTTTGATTGCGTTCTCGACCAGAGTCAGCAGGGTCAGTGACGGCAGCCGCAGTTTCAGGCAGTCCGGATCGAGATCGACGTCCAGGCGCAGGCGAGACTCCAGGCGCACCGATTCGAGGTCGAGGTAACGCTGTGCCAGCTCCCAGTCCTCGGACAGGGATTGTTCGGTGCGCAGGTCGTGGCTCAGGTGAAAACGGAACAGTTCCGACAACTGGGTGACCAGTTGCGCCGCGCGTTCCCGGTCCTCGAAGATCATGCCGCGGATCGTGTTGAAGGCGTTGAACAGGAAATGCGGGCTGAGCTGGTGCGTCAACTGACGCAAGCGCGCTTCGCGCAGTTGTTGCTGCAAATGCCGGCGCGACTGAAACGCCTTGTAGGCCAGATAGAGCAGGGCCCAGACGAGGTAGGTGATAAAAAAGTTCGAGATTCCGAACGCGAATCCCGGCATGCCGGACAGATCAAGACCGAATTCGGAGTCCGCCGATGAGAATCGAACCGTGCTGACATCCAGTCCGTCCTGCAGGACGTGCTTGCCGATCCACCAGGTCAGCTCCATCATCAGATAGGACAACAGCAACAGGAAACTGATCAGGATCAGCCAGTGAGACCAGTGATGGCGCTGATGAACGAACCAGATCTGCAGGGCTGGGCGAAGAAAGACGTGGGCGCCGAGGACGATCAGTGTTGAGTCGACCAGGGTGCGACTGAGCCATGGCAGCCAGCTGCCGTCGTTGCTCGAATCCGACATGCCTGTCAGCAGGATCAGCAGCGATGAAGCGACGGAGGCGATGACGATCAGGCCCTGCACCAGCCAATACAGGCCGCTGGCGTGGGTCAGCAGGTGGCGCCATTGCGACCAGATGCGGCTGTTCGTACTCATTCGTATCTCAAGGCATCGATCGGATTGAGCCGCGCCGCCTTGACCGCCGGCGCCAGGCCGAAGATCACGCCGATCGCGGTGGTGAAGCCCAGCGCCAGCAAAACCGCCCATGCCGGCACGATGGCGTCGGTCATGCCGGGGATCATCAGCGCCAGCAGGGCCGCCAGGCCCCAGCCCAATGCCAGTCCGACCAGACCGCCGAACAGCGAGAGTACCAGCGCCTCGACCAGAAACTGGATCAGAATGAAGCGCGGTGTAGCGCCGAGCGCCTTGACGATGCCGATTTCGCGGGTTCGTTCGGTCACCGAGACCAGCATGATGTTCATGATGCCGATGCCGCCGACCAGCAAGCTGATACCGACCACGCCGCCGGCGACCAGGGTTACCGCGGTGATGATCGATCCGAACTGCTCACGCATGCGTTCGGCGGTGACGAACTCGAACGGATCGGGCTCGGCGCTGGTCAGGCCCAGGCGCGCGCGCAGGATCAGCCTCATCTGTTCGATCAGCGGTTCCACCCGGGCACCGTCGGCAGGCCGGAACATTACTTCGATGTTGCGCGATACGCGCTCGCCGTGCAGCGAGCGCATGGTCGAAAACGGCGTCAGCACCCAGTTGTCCTGATCGAATCCGAACAGGCTGCCGCGGGCCTCGCCGACGCCGATGACCCGAAACCACTCTTCGCCGAGGCGAATGAATTCCCCGACCGGATCGGCCGGCATGTCCAGAGCACGCACAACGCTGGCGCCGAGCACCGCGACCCGGCGTCGGCGCTGGTCGTCGCTGGCGGAGAGAAAACGCCCGCGATCGGTATAGGTACGGACCACGTTCTGGTAGCTGCTATCGGTGCCGACGACATGGCTGCGGGTGGTCGAACGCCCATAGCCGAGCTCGGCGCCGGCAGCCATGGCCGGCATTGTCGCGGTCATGTCGCGCACTTCGTTGATGCGGGTTTTCAGCACCAGGAAGTCATCGTGGCTGAGGCGGTTCTCGATGCCAAGCATCTGCTGCTGGGTCGGCGTGTACGCTCTCAGAGTCACCATGTCGCTGCCGAGGTCATCGAGCTGGGTGGTGATATTGCTGCTCAAACCCTGCATGATCGCAACCACGGCGATGACGGCGGCGACGCCGATGATGATGCCAAGCGCGGTCAGACTGCTGCGCAAGGCGTTGGCACGGATCGCAGCGAAAGCCGCGCTGCTTCCCTCATAGGCTGCGTGTACGTGGTTAGCCAGCATCAGGACCACCTCCGAGCTTGCCGGTCTGGCGACGATCGTCGTCGATCCGTCCATCGACCAGCCGGATGCGGCGCCGGCAGTGTTCGGCAATCTCCTGTTCGTGTGTGACCAGGATGATCGTGTGGCCCTCGGCGTGCAATGCGTCGAACAAGGCCATGATCTCGCCTGTGGTCCGGCTGTCGAGGTTGCCGGTCGGCTCGTCGCCGAGCAGGATGCGCGGTCGCGCGACCAGGGCGCGAGCGATGGCCACGCGTTGCCGCTGCCCGCCGGACAGCTGACCGGGGAGATTGGCAGCCTTGTCGCTCAGCCCGACCCGTGCCAGCGCTTCACTTGCGCGTTGTCGGCGTTCCGCTGGACGCATCATCCGGTACACCAGGGGCTGGATCACATTGGCGAGTACGCTGGCGCGGGGCAGCAGGTTGAAGCTCTGGAAGATGAAGCCGATCGACTGGTTGCGTTCGCCAGCCAGCTCGGTTTCGTCCAGACCGGCGACGTCGCGTCCGCGCAGCCAGTAGGCGCCGCTATCGGGGACGTCGAGACAGCCGATGATGTTCATCAATGTCGACTTGCCCGAGCCGGACGGACCCACGATCGCGACATAGTCGTTGGCCGCGATCGACAGCGTGACGTCATCAAGGGCGATGAAGCGTGATGCCTCGATCGGATAGCTCTTGACGATGCGTTCAAGTCGGATCACTTCGGCGGTCATGGCATGTGCTCTTCGATGCGGACGGAAGCGCCATCGCGCAGATGAGCGAGCGTGCGTCCCGGACCGACGACGACGCGATCGCCCGGCTCCAGTCCCGACAGGATCGCCTGGGCCAGGTCGCTGGCGGTGCCGGGCTGGACCACGATCCGATGCACCCTGCTGTCGGCATCGACCCGCCAGACATGGGCGCCGGCGTCGTCGCGGCGCACCGCGGCGACCGGCACGTTGAGAGTCGCCGAGCCTTCGTCGGTGAGGATCTCGGCGCGACAGCTCATGCCGGCGTGCAACTCCAGTTCATCGGCGTCGAGCAGTACCCGGACCCGAAACGACAGCCCTTCGGCGACGCCCTGACGCCGGGCGGAGCTGCCGATGTGCACCACCCGTCCCCGAATCGCTGTGCCCGGATGCGCCGCGGCGTGGACTTCGACCGGCTGACCCAGCTGGACACGGGCGATATCGGCTTCGTCGACACGCAGTTCGGCCAGGATCGTGCCCGGGTCGGCCAGCTCCATCAGGTCCGAGCCGACGATATTGGTGGTGCCGGCGATCACGGTCTCGCCAGCAGTCACCGCAACCGAGACCAGTCGGCCATCGATTGGCGCCCGGAATTCGGTGCGCGCCAGGCGATCTTGCGCCTGTTCCAATTGCGCGCGCTGCTGACGCAACGCCTGTCGCGCGCCGGCGATATTGAACTCGGCGATCTGGTGCTGGCTGGCGAGCTGATCGTAGGCGTCCTGGCCGATCAATTGCCGCTCACGCAGCGTCGCGTGACGCTGGCGCTGACGTTCGAGATCAGCCGCGATCGCATGCAGGCGCTGAATTTCGATCTCGGCGGCACGCGTCGCGGCTGCGGCACGTTCGACATCGGCCGCAAAGGCTTCGCGGTCGAGCTGCATCAGCAGCTGGCCGCGAACGACCTCGTCACCCTCGTCGACCAGCACTCGGGCGACGCGCCCGGTCAGCTCGGAGCGCAGCTGCACCTGATTCTCGAACACCAGGTTGCCGGACGCGAGCACGCTTTCGCTGAGCAGACCATGCCCGGCCGTCGCCACCTGCACCTGGATGGCGCCATGGCCGTCGCCGCGCGCCAGGACCACGAGCACACCGAGGCCGATCAGCAGGACGAATCCGATCAGCAGCTTTCCGATCGGGTTCACGACAGCATCGCCCAAAGACCGAACGCCAGCAGAAACGGCGAAGCCGCGATCAGCAGTGCGCGCGGCCACCTGACCTGGGTCCAGGCGCGGATGCCGATCGCCGCCAACACAATGCTCCACAGATAGAACAGGTTGAGTTGATCGCTCCAGCCATGGTGTGGATGTCCCGGCGAAAGGCCGAGCAGCAGCCGGTTCATCGATGCGTAATTGGCCAGCGCCAGCGGCTGATCGGGTTGGCTGGCGGTCAGGGCAATGATCAGCAGACCGAGCGCGTAGACCAGGATCGGCAACTGTGTCCAGGTCGCGAACCGGACCCATGTGCCGAAGCTGAATCGCTGGCCCGCGCCGATCCGATTGCCGAGGAAATAAAACAGGGCCAGCAGTGGCATCAACAGGGCCAGCCAAAGCACAGCCATCACCGACGCCAGCATGGCGAAGCGGCCGGCATGCTCGCGCAGATGGGCGAGCACCGCCGCATCATCGTCAGGGGGCAGCTCGCCGATGTGCAGCATCTGCTGTTCAACCAGCCAGTCCGGGCTCATCGGCGCGTAAAACGCATACAATGCGGCGACATAGCTGATCGTAATCAGCGCGAACGCCGGCCAACCCCAGCCGGGCCGAGTGCGCAAGGCGTTGAAGGCAGCCTTCGGTGACAGAATGGCATCGAGCAGGGCATGAGCCAGGGTAGGGCTGGTTGACATCGTGGATTCTCCCGTTGCGGTCTGGGAGACATCGTGGCCAATGGCGCAGGGCGCCGCCCGGGAAACCTGGCCCAGCGGTCGCAGGTGGTGACGAGCGGTGATCCAGCGACCAGGAGCCTTCGCGGTGGGATCGAACGGTGGTCCGATGCTTATTGAAAGCCATCGGCGAACAGGACATCGCCAAGCTCGAACGCGCCGATGTCGGATGCCGGGCCGAACGGCCTTGGATTGAATTCGATGTCGTGGTCGATCGCCGGTAGGTCGGGGATGGCGACGGCGGTATCGCGTGCCGGTGAGTGTGCAGCCAGTCGGTAGTTGCCGGCAGCGGGGTCGACGAAGCCGGGGTCGACACCGGTCAGGTTGCCGGCCGGCGGGTTGATATTGCTCGCTGGGCCGTTGCCGTAGACGATGTTGTTGTGCCAGGACGGCGGCCCGTTCCAGTGCACACCGGTGTGGCTGAATCCGACAATGGTGTTGTGGTCGGCCACTGCCTGCCCCGACTGCAAGTACAGGCCGACGCTGCCGCCGGCGATCAGGTTGTTGCGTACCAGCAGGGTCTTGATCCACTGACTGGTAAGCATCGACACCTGCACCGTCGGCGAGTCGTCGACAATGCGGTTGCGCTCGACCCGGATGCGGCCGCCGCCGACGATCCGGATCGCCTGATGATCCGGCGACAAGCCGGGGTTGTTGTGCACGAAGTTGTCGAGGAGCTCCAGCTCACCGAGATCATTGGATGCCAGGATCGCGGTGATGCCAGTCGGCAATCCAATATTGCGGGTGGTCAAATTATTGCCGATACGACAGCGTTGCATCCGGGCAAAACCCTGTTGCCAGATCGCGAGGTAGACGGCACCGAGCACGTTCTTGGAGCCGGGACCGGCATCATTGTTGGCGACCTCACAGTCGCGCAGTACGAAACTGCCGCCATTGCGAACCGTGGCCGCGACGCCGGCGCCGTAGTGTGTTCCGAGCTGGTAGTTGACCCGGTTCAGAGCGATCGACACGTCGCTGACAACCACGGTCGCGGGGCCGTCGAGATCAACCAGGATACCGCCGCCATGATCACTGTCGACGACGCCACCGGCGATGGTCAGGCCGGCAAGAATCAAGATGCCGCTGGATCCGGTGATCGACAGCGGCCGGCCGTTGAACGTCGAGCTGAGCGTGGTGTTGGCGGCGTCGAGCTGCTGCTCGTCGAAATCCGAGGTCCAACCGCCGGTAATGACCAGGACGCCCCCGGTCAGGTCGATCTGCACTCGTTCCAGATAGGTGCCGCGCTGGATGCGGATGTCGTGGTCGCCAGGTAGGGTGGCAGCAGCATCGACCGCTGCCTGAAGGCTGGCATGCTCGCCCTGGGGACCGACCGTAAGCAGAGCCGCTGACGCCGACAGTGGGAGTGTCGGCAGCAGCACAAGCAGCAGCCATCGAAGCCGGTCGGGCGGAAAGCGCCAGCGTTCGCCAGGAGTCTGGATGACCACGCTCATGTCGCAACCTTGTGTCGGTACCGACCGGGAAAGCGGGAAAATGGGCCTCGGCCTATCACTTCGCATGGGGAAGAAGGCCGGCAGCGACGTGGTCTGCCCGGAAATTGCCATATGCGGACAAGCGGATCGCCCGATCGGCCGCCGATACTGTGCTCGGCCGGTTCCGCGACGGCCCGCCGGTCCGGCGGGCGGCGGCGGCCGGCCGGGGGGATGGTTGGATGGCGGCCGGCATAGGTTCGAACAGCTTGCACTCGCGATCGGCTCGATTGCTGCGCGCCGTATTCGGCGAGATCGCGTGGCGACCGCCGACCTGGTCGCAGCGGGCGATCAGCAACGTGCGCAGCCGGCCGTGGCACTGGCTGGCATCGATCCTCGTCCTCGTCATCATCAGTTCGGCGTTCTGGTGGTGGTGGACCCGTCCTCCGCAGCCGGTGCCGGATGCCGTGATCGTGACTGTGCAGGCGCCAGCACTGACCGACTACCGTCGCGTACCGGCGCGTATCCATCCGCTGCGCCTGCGCTTCTCGGCACCGGTCGCGCCGCTTGCAGCGATCGGCACGCCGGCACAGCGCAGCAGCGAACCTCAGGGCCTGAGTCTGGAACCGGTGCTTGCCGGTCACTGGTCGTGGATCGACGATCGACAGCTGGAGTTCATGCCGGCCACCGACTGGCCGGTCGGCCAGCGCTTCCAGGTTCGTATCGAGCCACGCCAAGCCCTGGTGCCGGGCGTGCAGTTGGCGCAGGATCGACATGAGTTTCAGTCCGAGGCGTTCTCGGTTCGCCTGGCTGGTACCGAGTTCTACCAGGATCCCGAGGACGCCCGGCTCAAGCGTGGCGTATTCACCTTGAACTTCTCGCACCCGGTCGAAGTCGAGAGCCTGGCCGCGCGCGTACGCCTGGATTTGCGCGACGGCGCCGATCGCGCGCAAACGGCGCCTGGGCACAGCCTGCGCCAGGACGATGAGGGCCTGACCGCGTGGCTGCAATCCGAGCCGCTGG